>JBOFIW010000059.1:0-11775 GCA_051650365.1 Vibrio sp.
CCTCACGCTCTACAATCGCCCCACTCGAAATCATACCGACGGTTGGGTTGTTACCAACAATTTTTGAACCATCAGCTCCAGTTGCACTAAAACCACTCACCACTAAGTTGCCTTGTGCTACGGCATAAACTTCACCATCGAGACCTTTGAGGAAAGTTTGCATCAAAGTGCCACCACGTAAACTCTTAGCTGAACCGATAGAAGAGACGGTAATGTCGATGGTTTGACCTTGCTTAGAAAATGCCGGCAGATCGGCAGTGACAATCACAGCGGCAACGTTTTTGGTCTTTGGCTTAGTGCCGGGAGGCAACTGAATGCCGAAACTTTGCAGCATGGCGTTAAAGCTTTGATCTGTAAAAGGGGTGGATTCACCGGTCCCCGGCAAACCCGTCACCAAGCCGTAACCCACCAATTGGTTACTACGCACACCGGCAACCTGCGCGACATCTTTGATCCGTGCCGCCTGCGCACCGGAGGCTAGCAACATCATCAATAAAATCGTGAATTTTTTC
Organism: Vibrio sp.; assembly: GCA_051650365.1. Classification (GTDB taxonomy): domain Bacteria; phylum Pseudomonadota; class Gammaproteobacteria; order Enterobacterales; family Vibrionaceae; genus Vibrio. The sequence goes on from JBOFIW010000059.1 coordinate 513, forward strand.
ATGGTGGATTTACCTTACTCTCTAAAACAACAATGAGGCCAAAGGGCCTCACCGTTCACTATGCTGTCAAAAAACTAGCCCAGCGGATCGACTTATAAAGAGACATTAAAAAATCGTGCCAAGAATCCAGGTTCTTGCATATCTTGATTGGTCCCCGTACCAGAATATTGAATTCGTGCGTTGGAAATACGGTTAGAAGCAATCGTGTTATCGAAGTCGATATCATCAGGGCGAATTGTCCCACTTAAGCGAATGTACTCATCGCCCGTATTCAATGTGAGCCATTTCTCTCCACGGATCACCAAGTTACCGTTAGCCAGCACTTCGATCACTTCCACCGTAATTGAACCAGACATACTGTTACTTTGGTTCGCCGCTGCGCTGCCGGTAAATTTATTATCGTTTTTCAGAGCATAAGAGAAGTTGTAGTCTCCCACAGTCAAATCTTTGCCGCCTACGGCAAGAGGATCCATCTTAGAGTCATTTTTCTTTTTCAGATCCGCATCCGCACTTTTTGCCGCTTTAGTGCTTTCATTTAAGGTAACGGTAATAATATCGCCGATACCACGCGGCTTAGAATCATCATACAAATTGTTATTATTGGCCAAATTAAACAAAGAGCCCGTTTCTGCCGCGTAATGCTCTGGTTTGGCTTTCGGGTAAATCGGTGCCCACGCAGGGTCATCCGCCACAGGATCGGTGCGGTTACGCAGCGCATCGGTTAAGCCTGTATTGCTTGACGATTTGTCACCCTCTACCGCATCAACCGTAGTGGTACCTTGGATAGTCTCCGCAGATTCGATAGGAGGCTGCATCAAGCTACAACCGGAGAGTAGGAGCAATAAACCAGAAGTCAGTAGACGTTTCATAGCGGCTATCTCTTAATTAACAATTACAGTTGCTGGTTCACGAAGCTCAACATTTTATCGACGGCAGAGATCACTTTGGAGTTCATCTCATACACACGCTGTGCTTCAATCATGTTCACCAACTCTTCCGTTACATTCACGTTCGAGGTTTCGAGCATAGATTGACGAACATCACCCAAACCATCCAAACCCGGAACACCTTCTTGTGGCTCACCACTAGCACCCGTGGGTAAGTAAAGGTTTTGCCCAATCGGCTCTAAGCCACCTGGGTTAATAAAATCTACCGTTGTGATTTGCCCAAGCACTTGGTTATCTTGCTGGCCACGAACCCGAACCGAAACTTCACCATCGTTGCCAACAGTGATTGAAATCGCGTCTTCTGGGATCACAATCTCAGGCTGTAAACGATAGCCAGATCCGGAAGTCACAATTGCGCCTTCATCATCTAAAGTAAACTGACCATTACGGCTATAAGCAATGTTGCCATCTGGCATTAGAATTTGGAAAAAACCATCACCTTCAATCATCATGTCTAAGCTATTAGAGGTGGTTTGGGCGTTTCCATGAGTGTGGACCTTTTGGGTTGCCACAACCTTAGAACCGGCTCCCAACATCAAACCACTCGGTAAACGAGTGTTTTGTGATGATTGTGCTCCAGGTTGGTTAATATTCTGGTAAAACAGATCTTCAAATACTGCGCGCCCTTTTTTAAAACCGATGGTTGAGGCGTTAGCAAGGTTGTTTGAAATTGTTGCAATATTGGTTTGTTGGGCATCTAAGCCGGTCTTACTGACCCAAAGTGCTGGTTGCATACCTGACTCCTACCTTAAATTAGCTTGTACGCAGCAGTGAATCGGAAGATTTATCCATCTCTTCCGCTGTGCTCATCATCTTGACCTGCATTTCAAACTGACGCTGTAGATCAATAAGACTGGTCATTTCACCAATCGCGTTCACGTTACTACCCTCCAGTGCTCCGGTGAGAACTTTGACATTCGCATCGGCTTCAAACTGAGTATTGGGATCCGTTGCGCGAAACAAGCCATTTACATCTTTAAATAAAGACTGATTACTCGGACGAACCAATTTAATGCGATCAACAACTTCCATAGCGTCAGCAGGAGCACCTTGTGGGCGAACCGAGATAGTGCCATCCCCACCAATTTCAACTTTTGCCAGAGGAACCGGTAGCGTGATGGGAAATCCTGTTTCCCCCAATACTGGATGACCGTTGCCGTTAAGCAATAGACCAGTTTCATCAATACGTAAGTTACCATTACGGGTTAGGCCTTCTTTACCTGTTTTATCCAACACGGCAATCCAACCTTCACCTTGAATCGTAACATCAAGATCTCGTCCAGTAGTGATCACACTGCCTTGAGCAAAGTTATTTCCCGGACGTTCAGTCATACTAAATACGCGAGTTGGGAGCCCTTCACCGTAAGCTTGCATGGAACGAGCCTGTGCCAAGTCTGCGCGAAAACCCGTTGTGCTGACGTTAGCTAGGTTGTTTGCTCTTAGCTGCATCGCTTGCATATTTTGCTTTGCGCCACTCATGGCGAGAAACAATGCGCGGTCCATAATCTGCTCCCAAATCGTTAGTTAGAGCAGTTAAAGCAAGCAATGTGCCAACTAAAAATAACCAATAAAAATCAATAGGATACAATTAAGAAACAAAGGGGGAAGTTGATTTTGCCGCGGCAATAGGGCAAAGAGGCAACCCCATTAAGCCACTTTGCCGCTTAATGGGGTTGAGAAAGATTAACGAATTTGCAGAATGTTCTGTTGCAGCTGGTTATGAACTTCCAACGCACGTGAGTTTGCTTGGAAGTTACGCTGAGCGGAGATCAAATCCACCAACTCTTGTGTCATGTCGATGTTTGACTGCTCTAATGAACCATTGCTGATTGAACCGAAGGAACCTTTATTCGACTCCCCCCAGATTTTGTCACCGGAGAACTGAGTGGAATCCCACTGAGTTCCACCTTTTTTATCCAGTCCCTGTTCGTTAGCAACACGCACCAAAGCCACACGGCCTAGCGTGGTGTTTTGACCATTAGAGTAAGTAGCTAGTACGCTACCATTCTCATCAAAGTCGATCTTGGTCAGGAAGCCTGTTGTTGCACCATCTTGATCAAACTTAGTCAATTCAAATGGAGCTGCAAACTGAGTCGCGGTGTCCAAACTGAAAGACAGCGTTTGGCTTGCGTCTGCACCATTCAAATCTACAGGGTTAGCCCCTGCACCTAACGCTTCAGTTACAATAGGTTGACCGTTGTTTAGACTCGCGAGCGTACCATCGTTGTTAAAACGCATAGTGTGTCCCACATGGCCAGTTGGGCTTGCCGCATCCCCCCCCACCACATTAATTGGCTTTTCACCCGTTTTATCGGTCACGGTGTAATAAGTTTGCCACGTATTCGCTTGATTCATATCTTTCAAGTAATAAGTGGTGAGCTTATAAGGTTGCCCCATTGAATCATAAATGGTGGATGACGTAGTACGGTTATAGGTTTCTGGATCCGTAATATCAAACAACGTAGGATCTTTCAGCTCACCATTGGCTGGTAAGTTAGCCCCCAAATCAATATTCGCTGTCTGCTTCGGCTTACCGAATTGAGGCGGGATATTGATTGGTTTTGGCTCGTAAGACAGCACATCACCTGAATCTGGATTCACTTCATAGCCCAACAAGAACTCATCGTTTGCCGTTACCATGTAGCTGTTTTTATCCAAATGGAATGCACCGTTACGTGTCAATTCGTTTTGTTGCGGCACGATCTTGTCCTTCGCTACTGCAAAGAACCCCGTACCGGCAATACGCAAATCCAAAGGGTTATTGGTGTAGATGCTGGAACCTTCGTGGAACTGTTGTGCCACTTTTGCCGCTTGTACACCCTGCCCCGGTGTTGTTTTCGCATTGGTAAATAGCGAAGTGGAATACACATCACCAAATTCAGCACGCGACTCTTTAAAACCAAAGGTATTGGCGTTCGCAATGTTGTTACTGGTGGTATTCAAATCCATCTGCGCGGCGGATAAACCACTAAGAGAGATATATGACATGAGTAATTCTCCTATCTAGCTAGCGCAATCACGCTTTGCCTACTTCAAGTACTTCAGCAAGTCGAACTGGTGCATCAAAACCAGCCAGATTGAGTAGTACGTTACCATCGCCTTTGCCTAACAAAACGCTATTGACGTTTGCATAAGTGGAGACCTCAAACTCTTTGCTCTCTCCATCTTGCAAGCCAGACGCTTTTACTTTGTATTTGCCACCCGGCAACGGATTTCCGCTCTGATCTTTTCCATCCCATTCGACACGGTTATCACCAGCCGCTTTGGCTCCCACATCAAAGGTTCGTACCAATTGACCAGCTTCATTCTCAATACGGATGAACAAGTTATCAATGGACTGCGGCAGTTTTACCATTGCTGCCATTCCGCCTTCAGGCTTTTTCATGCCTGCTGCCCCCGGCACCAACACATCACGCCCCACTAATGAAGAGGCCTGTAGTGCTTGGTTTGATGTCATCGACGAGTTGAGACTCTCAAACTGAGTGTTCATCTTGCCAATACCATCTACCGTGGCAAACGACGCCATCTGTGCAATCATCTGATCGTTGCCGACAGGTTTGAATGGATCTTGCTGTGCTAACTGCTTAGTCAGCAGAGAAAGAAAGTCTTCTTGTTTAAGGGACTTCTGCCCCGTGGTTTCATCCGGTTTTTTCTGCTCTTGAAGAGCTTTAAGCTGATCAATATAGGACAAGCCGCTTTGACCAACATTATTGATTCCGGCCATACGTTAACTCCTTATCCTTACTGACCCATCTGCAGCGTACGCAGCAGCATCTGTTTACTGGCATCCGCCACCTGCACATTGGTCTGGTATGAACGAGAAGCCGAAATCATATTCGCCATCTCCTCCATCACATTGACATTCGGCTTGTAGATGTAGCCTTCGTCATTTGCAAGTGGGTGCTCTGGATTGAATTCTGCAACTAGTGGTTTATCACTTTCCACAATACCAAGCACTTTCACGGGGACATTAGAATCACGGTTGAAACGTGCTTTACTCAATTCTGCACCGAATACGGCATGACGAGCCTTATAAGTATCTTTCGCAGAGCTACTAATACTATCGGCATTGGCCAGATTACTTGAGGTGGTATTGAGACGAACCGACTCGGCGCTCATCGCAGAACCTGTGACATTAAATACGCTGAATAAGCTCATCGACATTACTCCCCTTTAATCGCTTTGGTTAAGTTCTTAAATTTGCTGCCTAGAAAATCCAATGAAGCTTGGTGACGAATTTGGTTTTGCATAAACAAGTTACGCTCCAAATCCACATCTACCGTATTGCCATCACCGGTATCCGGCTGGGTGGGCGTGCGGTAAAGAATTTCCCCACTCACCGTCGAAGAGGCAGGAATATGCCGACCATCAGTACGACTAAGACTAATACTTGCCCCCGAACTTGCCGCTTGCAATGCCTTCTGGAAATCCATTCCTTTTGCCTTAAAACCCGGCGTATTAGCTTGCGCAATGTTGGTGGCAATCACCTCTGAATTGTGCTCACGTACGCCCACCGTGTATTGGTGAATGCCTAGGGCTTTGTCAAAAGAAATAGCCATGTTTCCCTCTTCGATAAGAACAGACCGTTATTACTGAATTTATTTGCAATTAGCATACCAACTTTAAAATCACACCCAATATAGAGCGAGATAACTAACAAATAGCAAACTCCACGCCAAACACAGAATCGGCTTGCATCAGCTCTTTCTATTTTAGGCTCTAGTACCTAAATACAAAAAACCCAGCAAACGCTGGGCAAAATGAGATGAAGTAAATTTATTATTTGAGTTTATAAATGATACCAGGATTACAACGCACCATTTCAAACTTGTCAGTCAACCCAGTCAACGACTCCGATGCCCCTAGTAACAAATAGCCACCGGGGTTTAAACTTGCCGCCATCTGATTGAGTACTTTTGACTTCATATCTGGCGAAAAGTAGATCAGCACATTACGGCAAAAAATGATGTCAAACTTACCCAATAACGAATAACTTTCCATCAAGTTCTGCGGACGAAAGTTAACCAGTCGTTTCACGTTATCCTTAACCTTCATCCTTCCATCCCCCGCGTCTTCAAAAAAGACTCGGCGACGCTCAGGTGAAAGACCACGGCCTAACGCTAGGTTGTCATAAACACCTGCACGGCACATGTCCAACATACTGGCCGAAATATCGGTTGCGGTAATAGCCACACTGGGTAAGAGCCCCGGCCGTTTTTGCTGTACTTCCAAAATCGTCATCGCCATCGAATACGGCTCTTGCCCCGATGAACTCGCTGCCGACCAAATTTTTATTGGTCGTTTGTTAGCTGCCATCTCAGGTAGCAACTTCTCAGCCAAAACGGTAAACGGATAGGAATCTCGAAACCATAACGTTTCGTTAGTTGTCATAGCGTCAACCGCTGCTACTCGCAGATCGCGATTTCGTCCTGTCGCAACATCCCTCAACAAGTCAGACAACGAACTTAACTTGAATTTGGTGACAAGTGGACTTAGGCGACTTCGCACCAAATACTGCTTGCTGTCACCCAGTACAATTCCGCACTGAGACTCCAGAAATCGGCAAAAGTCGCGATACTCTTGGTCGCTAATCGTTATAGCAGTCATTCATTTCTCTTTATTTAACTAGCGCAGCTTTCACCGCATTACCAAGCTCATCAGGGTTAAATTTCGCAATAAATGCGTTTGCCCCAACTCTCTCAACCATTGCTTGGTTGAATACGCCACTCAGCGAAGAGTGCAAAATAACATAAAGATCTTTTAACTCATTGTTACGCCGGATCTCCGCAGTCAAGGTATAACCGTCCATTTCTGGCATTTCAATATCGGAAATCACTAACGAAATTTGCTTGAGAATCGGGCCTTCACGGCTCATTTCGAGCAATTTTTCATAGGCATCTTTACCGTCTTTGGTTGAAATAACCTCAAAGCCGATCGATTCAATCGCACGTTGCACCTGCTTACGTGCCACACTAGAGTCATCCGCAATCAATATACGGCGGACAATCTCTTTTTCCTGTTCAACCTGCGCAATTTCTTGGCCGATATCTTTGGTCATTGCTTCATTAACTGGTGCAATCTCAGCCAAAATTTTCTCAACGTCGATAATTTCAACCAACTCATTATCAATATTAGTGACAGCAGTCAGGTAGTTTGCTTTCCCAGAACCATCAGGGGGCGGTAAAATGGCCTCCCAACGCATATTGATAATGCGCTCAACTGAACTCACTAAAAAGGCTTGAATGGTGCGGTTAAACTCAGCAATCACAACGAAACTTTTATCTACATCAACCGTTGGACGACCACCAATGGCAAGACTCAAATCAATAACAGACACCGTTTGCCCACGAATATGAGCCACCCCTTTCACCAAACGATGCAGGTTAGGCATGGCTGTCAGTTTAGGGCATTGTAGGACTTCTTTAACTTTGAAAACGTTTATACCGTATCGTTGACGGCCGTTAAGACGGAAAGTTAATAGTTCTAATCGGTTTTGACCGACGAGTTGCGTACGCTGATTCACAGAATCAAGAATACCCGTCATAAGCTCATCTCCATCTCAAACTTTTATCCAAAAAAAGTGATAGTCTACTACAGGCTATGAAGAAACCAGAGAAACGAAAAATGCTCCAGAAGATCGATCTCCATCCGCATTTCATAACTAAGTGTAGAGCTTTCTGTAAAATATTTTATAGCTTTATCGGCTTTTTATTGTTTTTCTTTAGTCTAGCGGCAAATTCGGCCACCCCAGAACAACTTTCGATGATAAGGGAAGCCGCCGAAAATCACGTTCTCAGTACGGTAGATATGCCATCTGGAGGCGAACTAGTTGTTAACGCCGCTAATGTTGACGATCGTCTTTATGCAACAGACTGTCCAGAACCTCTCGCTACTAGTGCATCATCAAGCAATGGTTCTGCCGCAAATATTACGGTACTGGTTGAATGCAAAAACGATAACTGGCGTATTTATGTGCCTGTCCGCCTGACCATTACTATCCCACTTCTCACTGCGGCAAATCCGCTGAGTCGAGGACAAATGATTTCGGCACAAGACGTTACAATAAGTATGGTAGATCTACTGCGTTTCAGACGGCAAGGTTTTTCCACTCCTGACACTGTCATTGGCGCTAAAATCAAGAAAAATGTTCGCGTTGGCGACGTGATAGAACAAAGTGATGTCTGCATCGTATGCCGCAATGAGAGTGTTGTTATCAAAGCGAGTAAATCTGGTATGTCGATCACAACCAAGGGGACAGCGATGTCCGATGGCGTGATTGGCGAACAGATAAAAGTGAAAAATGATAAATCTAACCGTATAATTGATGCGCAAGTCAGTGGTGTGGGAGAGGTTACCGTCACATTTTGAAAGTTCTAACTTGCTTATCTAAAAAACTAAGGCGAAGTAATTTTGTATTTGGTTAAAAAATCGCTAAAGTTTTGGCCTTCATGGTCGATATTGACAGTACACGTTAAAGTTTATTGAAAAGGCTCATCTATGGCAGGTATTGATAACATACGCGCTGGGCAGTCGTTAAATACGACTAATCGTACCAATGTGCGTTCCTCTGATGCCAGCAATTCTTCACCTCAATCCGGTGTTGTTGCACGCTCATCGGCTAGTGGTCAAGATGCGGTATCACTTAGCTCACAAGGCAAAGCTATTGGCGAGATGCACAGCGAAATGGCTTCAAGACCCAGTTTTGATAGCGCAAAAGTCGCTGCGATCAAAGAAGCAATCGCTAACGGCTCCTATGTTGTTGACCCTGATAAACTAGCAGACAACATGATTAAATTCGAAAAAGAACTGGGTGGCTTTTAGACGAAGGTTATTCCCCTAGAGCTAATAACAGAAAGTGTGATAGACAGGTGGTTTGGCTATGGCAGCATTAAAAGATTTAGTTGAGTTTCAGCTGAAAAATGCACAAGAGCTTGTGACCGTGCTTGAAGCTGAAAAAGTTGCGATAACAAACCGAATTTCTGTCGATATAGAGTCCATCGCTAAACAAAAGCTCATCTTAGTTAATCAACTACAACAGACTGACCAACGCATTGCCAAGCATCCACATGTCGAGAGCCTGACAGAAGATGCTTATCTTAATGACTTGGTTAGTCAGATCCGCAATATTATTCTCGATTGCCAACAAGTTAACCAAATTAACGGGGATGCTTTAGCTCGTGCGCAGCTGAGTTTTAATAAACTTAACAACCTGATGCAGCAAAGCCACGGTAAAATAGGCATGACCTATAGCGCGACAGGAAAAACGCATACTATTTCAACTTTAGGCACTAATATCAAAGCCTGATATTGTGCGCCTATTCGCACAACCAAAGTAACTAAGAATACATAAAGCGGCAATAACTGCCGCTTTTTTGAACATTGGAGATGAGGCTATGGATTTAAAATAATGTCATTTGACGTTTTTCAGGAACCTGCTGAACTTCGCCATAGTCACGCATCTTATCCATCTTACGAATATCCAATCTAAGTTCAGTTACATAACTGTCACCGACTTTATAACTGCGCACAACTTCAGCTCCACGGATCACACCATCAACTGCGCCAGCCGTTAATTCAGTACCAAGACGTTGATCTTGCAACTCCGCTCGACCACTCACACGCATACCATACACTTGTTCGGCCAGTTCACGATAAGCATCAATCTTTGATGCTCGCATCGCTCGAACTTGCTTCTCTTCATCATTGCGGCCTTTCTGCTCACTGATGCTGGCATAGCCTACCGCACTTAGCCAATCATCTGGGCGCATGGCTTGTAATGGCTGACATCCTGTCATCAATAAAGCGGCAATAAGGAGTAATAAACCTGATTTCATGTTCTTTCTCCTATGGGCGAAGAATGACAGTATATGGCTGAGTTATGGTTGGATCTGAGCGAATCAATACTCCATCTTGAGTACGAATACTGTTTAGTGTATCCAGATCTCGGCCAATACGATCCGCTGGCAAGAAACCTTGCGCGGTTGCCACCACAATGCGAGATTGCATCCCTACCACACGAGCGTTAACGATAACCCCACCTTCTTGACGCAGCATTGTGCCAGTCAACACATATTGCACTTCCTGCTGCTGTGATAAATCTTTCCAGTCACGACTAAAGGCAAAATCGCCTTGTTGGGTCACTTGAATTGCGCCAGTAGTTTTGAAATCGACGACTTTAAATCCACGACGTTGGAATTGGTGAATAAAACCTTCAGAAACGGAATTACCTAACCAATTTGTAGTATCCATATTTTGAAGATCTACAAATGAGGTCACCGCAATCGGCGTACGAGCCGTAATGCTAGTATTCGATAGCATCAAATCTTCCGTCATGCTCTCAACAAAGAAATCCAACGTGTGACGTGGACTCTCCATCAGCATAAACTGTGAACCATTGTATGGCTCTTTACCGTTATAAATCGGGGCGTATGCACACGAGGTCAATAAGACAACGGGCACTAAGGAAAGCCATTTTTTCATTCTCTTCATCTCCAGATATACTATGGCGCGCGATTCAGTCTCTCACTCGATTAAACTGGAACGCTCCTTGCTTTTCTCAATCTATCAGAATTCAGAATTGCAATGCCTACATCAGTTAGGATTTGAAAAGCAAAATTTATACCCACTTGGGAAATTACGATGAAAAAAAATATTTTATTCATTATTTCAATATTTTACATGTGTCTACACATTCAATCTGCTCATGCAGCTTGGTATGAAGTGACGGGTTCTGCCGCCATTGTCTCTTCAGAGGATGTCGCCCGCTTACACGCATTAGAAGATGCTTTGTACAAGGCGGTAAATTTTGCCGGGGCAGATATTGGCAGCATCAGCAATTTAATGCCACTTTTGGAATCTGATCGCAGAGAGTATTTGTTTTCTAACCATGAAGTACGTTACATATTGGTTGCCGATCGAAAAATTATTAATAAAGTTATGTACGTGCGAACGCGTATTGATATTTATCCATCGGCAACGGCTTGCCACGTTGAGCAATACAAGAAGACGATGTTGATCGGCAACATTGACCTTGCTTCGCCACAGCAAGCTGTCATGGGGCAGATTTATCAGCTAGGTGATGATTTCGCACAAGTACTCAATCGCCGCTTAGAACAAGAATCACCCAGTTTTGTTCCTGTAGGGACAACTCAATATGATATTGACCCCAAAGCACCAGAGCGAATAAAGATGATCGCTCAAGATGCAGGAGCTCAATACATTATTGGCGGTGTCATTACCGACTTAACCGCGACCATTGAACAGAAAACACTAAAAGAAGACATAATCAACCGACAATTTGCTATGGAAATCAATGT
>JBOFIW010000060.1:0-5986 GCA_051650365.1 Vibrio sp.
GCAAGGATCACCAGAAATGGTAATGCCAAGTCAAAAATGTTCCACAATTTCAGGCTCATCAGTGCCATGGCGAGAAACAGTGATAACGAAACCGTTCCTAAGATATCGACCGTCTCAGCATCAACCTTACGCAGCTTAGTCACTTCAAATAAGTTGGTGATGAATACCCCAATAAACAAGGCATACACAAAATCAGGGATCATCAGCCAGCGAATTTCGAATGTCTTAACCCATGCTTCAAGATATTTCGCCCCAGTAACGCATATGAGCAAGATAAACAGAATTTCAATCACTTTCTTCGCCGTGACTTTATCTTCTTCATATTCGTTATATGTAACCAGCTCTGGGAAACGAGAATGGGTTTGTGTACCTCGTCCGTACTCAGACTCAATGCCATGTTTATCAACGAGTTTTTGCGCAACAGGGCTGCCAATAATGCCACCGATGATTAAGCCAAACGTTGCCGAAGCCATAGCAATTTCTAACGTGTTGGTTAAACCATAATTTTCTGCAAAAGTATTTGCCCACGCCGCTCCCGTACCGTGGCCACCTGATAACGTGATTGAGCCGGCAATCAAACCCAACAGAGGATCTAACCCCAGACCAGCCGCCAGAGAAACCCCAACGCCATTTTGAATGATGATGAATACCGATGCTACAGCCAAGAACAAGAACACTTTGGCGCCACCTTTCATCAATTGAGTGTAATTAGCCGCCAAACCTACAGTGCTAAAAAACATCAGCATAAAGACATTTTGTAACGGGAGAGAAAATTCCATGTCTATGCCTTGGAAATGCAATCCAGTAATCACACAGGCGACCACTAAACCACCGACAATCGGCTCCGGAATATTGAACTTGGTCAAAATGGGAAGTTTGGCATTAATAAAGTGACCTAGAAAAAGGACACTGATAGCAATCAGGAAAGACTCTAATGCTCCAATAGAAATGATTTGATTCATAGTACCTCTTATTTTTCAGGCTCATCCTCCTTGATAAGCGGGCGTTTCTACCATAGTGGCAGCGCCAATACACAACATCACTCCAGTGCGATAGTTATCCTCTAATAAACGGCCAAATGGCCACATAAAGCAATGAAATTAAACGAACCGTTTACCATTTAATGCTAATAATCAGCAAAAAATGATTCAAAATGGTGGTAGATCATACCTAAAAGACAAAAAAATAGCCAACCGCAAGAATCGCGATTGGCTTATATATGGTGTGAACAATATCATTCACTAACAACGTCAGTTGGCTAGGTGACCCTCGGCTTAACAAGGGTCATATAAACTACTGCACGATACGTGCCAACTTGTTAGTCCTTATTTTTTGTGATGTTTTGTCAAAGAAACGACCATTTGTCCGATTAATATTGCAAATTGCAAATTGCAAATTGCAACGAACTGCAATATGAATATGAATCTTATTGTTTAGCATAGTAGTTACTACGCTGTGGGCATCATGTAAAAGCCTTTCATTCCGATTAGTAAACGCAGATAACACAGCGCTAGGCTGCAAGTTGAAATAGAACAGGTATAATAGCCACCTTATTCAATTGGCAGGAAAAACAATGAACTACTTGAGTACCTACTTAAAAGGGTTAGCCATGGGGGCTGCGGATGTTGTCCCTGGGGTATCTGGCGGTACTATCGCTTTTATTACAGGCATTTACGACACTCTGCTAGAAAGTATCCGCCGCATTAATCCTAGCTTACTCTCCGTATGGAAGGAGCAAGGCTTAGCGGGGGTATTTCGTCATATTAATGGCTTGTTTTTGATCACGCTATTTGGTGGGATTTTCACCAGCATTGCCACCCTAGCCAAGCTCATCTCATGGCTGTTGGTCACTCACCCTATCCCTATTTGGTCATTTTTCTTTGGTCTCATTATGGTTTCTGTATGGCACATGCTGCGCCAAATCGAGCAGAAAACCTTTTCTCGTCTGCTGTGGCTTATTGCGGGAGCTGTACTGGCTTATGGCATTACTGTGCTTAAACCGTTACACCTTGAGCCCACTTATCTCAATGTGCTTATCTCAGGTGCCGTTGCGATCTGCGCAATGATCTTGCCTGGTATTTCTGGCAGTTTTATTTTGCTGCTGATTGGAATGTATGCACCGGTATTAGGCGCAGTCAAAACTTTCCAGATTGATATTCTGCTGCTTTTCTTAACCGGATGTATCGTAGGACTGCTGAGTTTCTCACATGTGTTGTCATGGCTTTTAAGACGCTACCGGGACATCACTTTAACCTTTTTAACAGGGCTCATGCTCGGCACCCTACCAAAAATCTGGCCTTGGAAAGAGACGCTTTCTTGGCGTGTAAACTCTAGTGGTGAACCAGCTCCCCTGTTGCAACGCAACCTTTCTCCCTTTGAATTTGAAGCACTCACTTCGCAACCTTCACAGTGGATTTTAGCGATTGTACTCATGCTCGCAGCCTTCGCTCTTGTACTAGGTTTAGAGAAGTACGCAGAAAAATAACTCTCCTGCAAAAATGATCAAGGCGATACGTATCGCCTTGATTTTTCTAAGAGCCTCAGCACATTTCCCTCTCTTCTGCACTCCGCATTATTCGAGAACATGCTAGCATCTCCCTTTATCACATCTGTGTGGAATAACGACATAATGAATGCGTTAAAAGGAATTGCACTCATACTGGCACTCAGTGCGGGCTTTTTTGCTAATGATCTACTCACTTGGCTGCAACAATCGAAACGAGATCTTAGTGATTACTGTGTTTTATCTAAGGGCGGCTGTGAACAAGCTGGGATCACCATGACCCTAGCACAAGATAAAGCCCATCCCTTAATAGCTAATCGGCTCACCGTGCACTGGCCCAATACCAATGCACCTCATTTGATCCTGACTTTAGAAGGACTTGAAATGAACATGGGCAGCGCGAAATTTTCTTTATCTCCTTCCGGTGAAGGTTTCTACACTGCTGACATCATTTTACCTGTGTGTACCTCAGATGCGATGACTTGGGTGGGTGAGCTCAGTGATGGTACACAAACCGTATACCCTGCAATTAGGATGGAAAGATGAGTAAAAACTGGTCTCTGATTCTAGTAGTGGCTTTCACACTCGGCTTTGGTGTGAAGGCTTACCTTGATAGCCAACAAAAACTGACGAATACCATACCTACATCACCGGCATTGTTTGGGCAAAACCAGCAACCCGTTCAATTGTTCGACCAAACCGACCCACGAATTCGAATTGTCTATTTTGGTTTTACGCGCTGCCCCGATGTTTGCCCAACCTCTTTAGCTATGCTCTCAGCGGCCTTAAATCAGGTGGATGACAAAGCTAAATCACAACTTCGCCCAATGTTTATTTCTCTCGATCCAGAGAGAGATGACGCCAAGCTTGCCGCACAATATGCCCACTATTTCCATCCAATGCTAGAAGGGGCTTCAGGCACCTTAGAAACCACGCAGCAGCTTGCTAAAAAATATGGCGTGATTTTTCGAAAAACCGAACTCCCCAATTCAGAGTTAAAATACACCTTGGATCACAGCTCTTATTTCTATTTTTTACAGCCAGATGGCACCCTGATCGATAAAGTGCCGCATACCCAAGACCCAGCACCAATAGTGGATGCCATACAAAAAATCGTAAATTCAAGAGGATAGCTTGATGAAACTAAAAACTTTACTTCTTTCTAGCCTACTGCTCAGCAGCTCCGCGTTTGCAAAATCGGACATCATGATCCATGCACCTTATGCACGCGCGACCCCTCCCGCAGCAGTCAATAGTGCTTTGTTTGCTGAAGTAATGAACCGCAGCGATTTAGAGCGCTATATTGTTTCAGCAAGTACGGATGTCGCTGGAAAAGTGGAACTGCATGACGTCATTAAAGAAGGGGATGTGATGAAAATGCGCCAAGTAGGAGAATTCGTTGTTCCTGCCAAAGGCACTTTAGTTTTGCAACCTGGCAGCTTTCACATCATGTTGCTAGATCTGAAAAAACCACTACAAGAAGGCGAAAGCATTGAAGTGGAATTCACGTTCAAAGATGGCGAGAAGCAAACCATTACTGCTCCGGTGAAAAAAGTGATGTCCGGCATGGCTCAGCACGGTTCACATTAATCCTCACCAGTTTAGGGGTAGCCTGTCTGACGCTATGCTTGGAGAAGAGACTCAAAAGGGTGATTCATTCACCCTTTTTTACTATCCGTTATGGAACGATTCTCAACAAAACATTCGTTTATTGTTCCCAATATTGTGTTTGAGATGGCTTTTCTCAACATTCGGCAACAAATTCATCACTTCCTCTCAAAATCGACAACTTATCACGCCTATTATCAATTATCGGTAGACACATTATCTTGTACGGTTAATATTGGAGACCTTCAGAATTAATGACTGAAGCTACAATAATTCAAATTCTTTATGATTCGCAGGGATAATTATGCAAAACAACTCGTTTATCGCCCGTTTTGCGCGTGGAAATCTGGTATTACAAATTTTAGCTGGCATTCTGCTCGGTGCAGCCCTAGCTACTTTTTCACCAGATTACGCCCAAAAAGTGGGATTACTTGGTAATTTATTCGTTGGTGCACTGAAAGCCGTTGCGCCTGTCCTAGTGTTTATTTTGGTTGCGTCTTCCATCGCTAATCAGAAGAAAAATAAACACACTTACATGCGTCCGATCGTTGTGTTGTACCTATTTGGCACCTTTTCAGCAGCACTGACCGCCGTTGTCCTGAGCTTTCTTTTCCCAACAACCTTGGTCTTAGCCAGCGGTGCAGAAGGCGCAACACCACCACAAGGTATTGCCGAAGTGCTTAATACTCTGTTGTTTAAACTGGTGGATAACCCAATCAATGCGCTGGTGAATGCTAACTACATTGGTATTTTGGCTTGGGGTGTGGGTTTAGGTTTAGCGCTGCACCATGCTTCTACCACCACAAAAGCGGTTTTTGAAGATCTCAGTCATGGCATTTCACAGATTGTTCGCTTTATCATTCGCCTCGCTCCACTAGGTATTTTTGGTTTAGTAGCGTCAACCTTCGCAACGACAGGGTTCGGTGCTCTAGCTGGTTATGCTCAACTACTCGCCGTTTTACTTGGCGCAATGGCCTTTATTGCTCTCGTGGTGAACCCACTGATTGTTTATTACAAGATTCGTCGCAACCCTTTTCCTCTGGTACTTCAATGCCTACGCGAAAGTGGTGTAACCGCATTTTTCACGCGCTCCAGTGCCGCCAATATTCCAGTCAACATGGCGTTGTGTGAAAAACTCAAGTTGGATGAAGATACTTACTCGGTTTCTATCCCACTAGGCGCTACCATCAACATGGCGGGCGCTGCAATTACGATCACTGTGCTCACCTTGGCCGCTGTACACACTATGGGCATTGAGGTGGATCTGATGACAGCACTACTATTGAGTGTGGTCGCAGCTGTTTCTGCGTGTGGAGCATCCGGTGTAGCGGGAGGATCACTGCTGCTGATCCCACTTGCGTGTGGCTTATTTGGTATTTCCAATGATGTCGCAATGCAAGTCGTTGCCGTGGGCTTCATTATTGGCGTGATTCAAGACTCCGCAGAAACTGCATTAAACAGTTCTACAGATGTCATCTTTACCGCAGCAGTGTGTCAATCCGCTCAGGCTGAACAGTTGCCAACCGAAAAGTTAGAGCAAGCCTAACTTCTGAAAGTCGCAATGTTAAAGACGCTCAAATGAGCGTCTTTTTTATTAATAAAATCCATATTAACAATATGTTAAGTTCTGTAACCTGTGATCTCAGTTTCTCAAAAACGCTATCATATTCATTTTTACATTTGAGATTTTGATCTTGCTTCCCGATATGAAACAACCATTAAATTAACATTTAATTAACACAAGAACTACTGAACAATGGCTCCGTCAAACTGACACAAGGAGTCTAAAATGCAAGTACGCACAATAACAAAAACCTTTCTCGCTACCTCAATCAGCACTGTCTTACTGAGCGGATGTTATTGGGATGACCCTCA
>JBOFIW010000061.1:0-9890 GCA_051650365.1 Vibrio sp.
AGGCGCGTCCCGGAGTCGAACCGAGGTCCACGGATTTGCAATCCGCTGCATGGCCACTCTGCCAACGCGCCTCTGTAACTTCAGACCTTCACTTATTTCGGTAACTGCCTGACTACGGGGATGCATTCTACGCATTCGAGTTATTGAGTCAACACAATTTTTTTGCCTTTCTAATCGTTTGACTATTTAACGTGCAAAAACGCGGTATTTGCTCACTTTAGTGGCAAAAAAAGTCGTTTTTTTATAGAGATAAATGGATCGCAAGCTCAATCTCGAAGACTACTCATCCATATTGCGGAGACAAAAAACGGGCTTTCGCCCGCTTTCTAGTGATGTTCTTCGTTAAGCAAATCGTCTTTGGCGGCGGCCAAATACTGCACCATAGACCAATAAGTCAGTACAGTCGCCACATAGATAGAAATGTAGCCAAGCCAAATCATCCAGTCGTCATAACGCCAGATCAGCACCCACAGTGCAAACATTTGAGTCAGTGTCTTGACTTTACCCACCCAAGATACCGCCACACTTGCACGTTTACCGATTTCTGCCATCCATTCACGCAGTGCAGAAATAATAATTTCACGAGCAATCATGGTCACAGCTGGAATAGTGATCCAGATGCTGTGGTAATGCTCTGTGATCAAAATCAGCGCCGTCGCCACTAGTACTTTATCAGCCACCGGATCAATAAAAGCACCAAAACGTGAAGTTTGACCTAATTTACGCGCCAGCATTCCATCTAGCCAATCAGTGAATCCCGCAACCCAGAACACCATAGCGGCAACAAAGGGAGCCCATTCAAAAGGAAGATAAAAAGTTACCACAAAAACTGGGATCAAAAATAATCTGAGCAAAGAGAGGATATTGGGAATGTTGAAACGCATAATGTATAGGCTCTTTTCGTTGGCGCGTTAATGTTGCTGTATTTTTCTTATTGTTTCAATGTTTGATAAATGTTTTCTGCTAATGCTTGGCTAATGCCAGGTACTTTGGCGATTTCTTCAACAGAAGCACGTTTAAGCTCTTGCATGCCTCCTAGGTATTTGAGTAGCGCTTGACGGCGTTTTGGCCCCACACCTTCAATTCCTTCAAGGGTACTGGTACGGCGTGTTTTCCCACGCTGAGCACGATGCCCAGCAATTGCGTGGTTATGGCTTTCATCACGGATGTGTTGAATCAAATGTAACGCGGGAGCATCGCTGGGCAAATGGAATTCATCGCCATCAATAGTGATCAGCGTTTCTAAACCGGGTTTACGTGTCACCCCTTTGGCGATACCGATGATCTTCGGGTACTTCGGCCAATCCTGCCAACATGAGGAGATAATTTCGTACGCACGATTAAGCTGCCCTTTCCCACCATCAATAAAAATAATGTCAGGAATTTTGCTGCTATCAAGCTGCTTGCTGTAACGGCGCTCCAATACTTGTGCCATCGCTGCATAATCATCTCCGCCAGTAATGCCAGTGATGTTGTAACGGCGATACTCTTGCTTCACTGGCCCTTCTTGGTTGAAGACCACGCAAGAAGCGATAGTACTCTCGCCCATGGTATGTGAAATATCAAAACACTCCATGCGCGTAATCGCATCCATCCCCAATTCTTCTTGTAAAGCGTTGAAGCGTTGGCCAATGGTCATTTTGTGATTAATCTTGGTCGTAATCGCAGTTAGCGCGTTGGTATTAGCAAGTCTCAAATAACGTCCACGCGTCCCGATCGGATTGATATGAAAAGTCACTTTACGACCCGCTAGCTCACTGATCGCGGCTTGTAGCGCCTCGGTTTCTTCGGTCAATCCTCGATTCAAAATGATCCGTGCCGGAATACTGCGTGCTTCACTGTGGCTCAAATAATATTGGCTTAAAAAGCTCTCAAACACTTCTACCTGCGAGGTGTCACTTGGAATTTTCGGGAAATGACTACGACTGCCGAGTACTTTGCCTTGACGGATCATCAAAATATGAATGCAAGCAATGCCATTTTCTTGCGCAAAACCAAGCACATCTAAGTCTTCCAAACTGTCGTCCGACACAAACTGCTGCTCTTGTACACGGCGAATAGCTTGAATTTGGTCACGTGCTTTTGCAGCGTCTTCAAAGCGTAATTCTCGGCTTGCTAGCTCCATTTTCTCGACAAGGATGGATAAGACTTGGTTGTCTTTACCCTGCAAAAAAAGGCGCAAATAATTGACGATTTCTTGGTAGCCATCATCAGAAATCAAACCTTTCACACAAGGTCCAGCACAACGCCCGATCTGATACATCAAACAAGGTCGGGTACGGTTGCTGTACACCGTATCTTCACACTGGCGAACGGGGAAAATTTTCTGGATCAAATGCAGGGTTTCACGCACTGCGCCTGAATCTGGATAAGGCCCGAAATATTCACCGCGACGTTTTTTAGCACCACGATGAGAGGTTAGCCGCGGATGTTTGTGCGCACTTAAGAAGATATAGGGGTAAGACTTATCATCACGCAGCAGCACGTTGTATTTGGGTAAATACTGCTTGATGTAGTTGTGCTCAAGGATCAGCGCTTCCGTTTCGGTGTGGGTCACCGTCACGTCAATCTTGGCGATATTACTCACCAAAGCTTTGGTCTTTTCGCTGTCCAAGTTCTTACGAAAATAGCTGGTTAGCCGCTTTTTGAGGTCTTTGGCTTTACCGACATAAATCACTTCAGCCTCAGCGTTGTACATACGGTACACGCCAGGCTGATTAGTGACTGTCTTAAGAAAGGGAGCAGAATCAAACTGTGTCGACACTATAACTTCTCAGTATCTAAGATCCCGTGTCGGATAGCTAAGTGGGTTAATTCCACATCACCGTTAATATTCAGTTTAGCGAATAGACGGTAACGATAGCTGTTAACCGTTTTCGGACTCAAACTGAGTTGCTCGGAAATGTCCGTCACCTTCTGGCCTTTAGTGATCATCAACATGATCTGCAATTCGCGTTCGGAAAGATCAGCAAAGGGGTTTTCAGACGCTGGCGAAAACTGGCTTAACGCCATTTGTTGCGCAATTTCTGGAGAAATGTAACGCTGACCACTGTGAACGATACGGATCGCATTGACCATTTCATCCGGCGCCGCGCCCTTCGTGAGATAACCAGCGGCACCCGCTTGCATCACCTTGGTTGGGAACGGATTTTCGGTATGTACCGTCAATACGATAATTTTAACATCTGGATTAACACGTAACAGCTTCTTGGTTGCCTCCAAGCCACCAATACCCGGCATGTTCATATCCATTAAAATGACATCCGCATGATTAGTACGGCACCACTTTACTGCTTCTTCACCGCTGTCAGCTTCCCCTGCTACTTTCATTCCACGGACGTCTTCAATAATACGTCGTATCCCTGTGCGAACCAGCTCGTGATCATCTACAAGGAAAACACTAATCAAACTTGTATCTCCACACTTATCTATTGGCTCTGCACCCACCGAGACAGTGGATTACAGCGAAGCTACCCAAAAATCAACGTGGGCAACTTTTCTCACGTGAATATGATCTGAAACCTACACTTTAGCAAGCACTTATTTTTCAAAGTGTCGAATCGCACATGTGATATATAAAAATCAATAAGTTATTGAAAATCATACCCAACCAATTGAAAGGTTTGATGAATATAACACTGCATTTTCACTGTGCTTTTTCAATTAAGTTACACCGATTGCTCTATTTACACATGAACAAGCCGTACAACGCGATGTAATCGGATTTACTATCAGTATAATGTGCCAACAGAAAAGTGCATGAGTGTCGAGGAAGGTAAATCAGATTGAAAATTGAACCTGGGTTTGTATTAACGCGTCACGCTCGTGATGTGGCAGGGCAAACCCAAATTGAGCTCTGGCTTGCTACCCCATCCGGCCCTACTCAATTGATGATTCGTGGTGAGAGTCCGGTCTTTTTCGTGGAGCAGTCTGCTTGCCCGCATATCGAGCTTATCGCGAGCCAACTTGCACTAAAACCATCACTAACGTCTCTTACTTTACGTAGTTTTAAAGATCAAGCTCTGGCGGCTTGTTATATCAACACGATACGCGACAGCCAGACACTCGCTGAGCAACTCGCTCACGCGGAAATTTTAACCTTTGAAGCCGATATTCGTTTGGCTGATCGCTACCTGATGGAACGCTTTATTCAAGGCAGTATCGAATTTACTGGCTCGATAACCGAGTTCAATGCTTATCGCCAAGTTCAACACGCCAAATGCCGCCAAGGTGATTATTTACCGATGTTAAGCATGGTGTCACTGGATATCGAATGCTCCGAAAAAGGGCTGCTTTACTCGATTGGCTTGGACAGCCCGATGGACAGTCGAGTGATTATGATAGGTCAACCAGAACCCGCGGAAACGCCGATCCAATGGGTCGAAGATGAATATCAGTTACTTAAAGCGCTCATTGCATGGTTTGAACAGTTTGATCCTGATGTAATTATTGGTTGGAGTGTGGTGGATTTCGACTTCCGACTGCTGCACAAACGCGCGGAATTCCACAAACTGAAACTCACCATTGGCCGAGCTCAGCAACCGAGCTTCTTTCGTACGGCTAGCCAAACTCAGCAAGGCTTTATCAGTATTCCCGGACGTGTGGTGCTCGATGGTATTGATACCTTGAAAACCGCCACTTATCATTTTCGTTCATGGTCTTTGGAGTCAGTCTCGCAAGCGCTGCTCGGCGAAGGGAAAGTGATTCATAACGTACATGATCGGATGGATGAAATTAACCAGATGTTTCGCCACGATAAGCCCTCGTTAGCTCGCTACAACCTGCAAGACTGCGTGCTCGTGAATAAGATTTTTTCGGCGACTCATCTGCTCGATTTCGCCATCCAGCGTTCACGTTTAACCGGTGTCGAGTTAGATCGCATTGGTGGCTCAGTCGCGGCGTTCACCAATCTGTATTTACCCCAACTGCACCGCGCAGGGTATGTCGCACCTAATTTGCAGCCAGAAAACTGGATTGCCAGCCCAGGCGGTTATGTGATGGACTCCATTCCTGGGTTATATGATTCCGTATTGGTGCTCGATTTTAAAAGCCTCTATCCGTCGATTATTCGCTCTTTTTTGATTGATCCACTTGGCTTGATTGAAGGTTTAAAACTCCCGATTGGGAAAGAAGCCGATCACGCGGTTCCGGGATTTCGCGGAGGTCAATTTCATCGCAGCCGGCATTTTCTGCCCGATATGATTGAGAAGCTATGGGCAGCACGGGATGAAGCGAAACGCAATCAAGAAAAGGCGTTTTCGCAAGCGATCAAAATCATCATGAACTCGTTTTATGGTGTACTCGGCTCATCAGGCTGCCGCTTTTTCGATACGCGATTGGCATCAAGCATTACCATGCGCGGCCATGAAATCATGATCCAGACCAAGCAATTGATTGAAGCGCGCGGCTATCAAGTGATCTATGGCGATACTGATTCAACGTTTGTCGCACTTGGTGGGCAATACTCTCAACAAGAAGCCGATGGGATTGGTCACACGTTGGTCAATGAGATCAACCAATGGTGGGCAGAGCATCTCCAACAAGAGTATGCGCTGACGTCAATTTTGGAGCTGGAATACGAAACCCACTATCGCCGTTTTTTAATGCCGACTATTCGCGGTTCGGAAACGGGCTCCAAAAAGCGCTATGCGGGTTTAAAAGGGGATGGTGGCAATGAGCAACTGATTTTTAAAGGCTTGGAAAGTGCACGCACTGACTGGACACCGCTTGCACAACATTTTCAACATCAGCTGTATCAATTGATTTTCCACGGTCAAGACCCAGAATCCTATATTCGAACTATCGTAGAACAGACATTGGCAGGCCAATTGGATGAGCAATTGGTGTATCAAAAGCGTTTACGCCGACGATTACATGAGTACCAAAAGAATGTACCACCGCAAGTACGTGCGGCCAGAATAGCGGATGACATCAACGCGAAACTGGGGCGCCCGCTACAGTATCAGTATCGCGGCAGCATTGAGTATTTAATTACCGTCAATGGACCTGAACCCAAAGACTATTCCACAAGCCCAATTGATTATCAGCACTACATCGACAAACAACTCAAACCTGTCGCTGATGCTATTTTGCCGTTTATCGGAAAGCACTTTGATACGCTTATTGCACCACAGTTAGGCTTGTTTTAGTGCGGCCACGGGATTGCTGATGAGTGGTTTGGACAAAATCAATCAACTCTTCGATTTTCATCGTTTTCCCATAATACCAACCCTGAACAGCAACCGAGTGTTGCTGCTCAATTCGGTTCAACTGTTCAACCGTTTCAACCCCCTCTACCACCAATTCTAAATTAAGTGCTTGCGCAATGGATTGTAGACTGGCAAAGACTTTACGCCCTTTTTCCGTATTTAGAGCCAAGACAAATGAGCGGTCAATTTTAATGCCATCAATATCAAAACGATTTAGGTAACTTAATGAGGAATAGCCCGTACCAAAATCATCAATAAACACTTTCGCGCCCAATAAATGCAGTTGTTCCAAAATCGGGGTCAGTTTCTCTTCATCTGAAAGCAAGGTTTGCTCAGTCAACTCAATATGTATCTGGCCGCTAAAAGGTTCAATTAAACGCATAATAACGTCCATATACTCATCATCGACCAGAGTCTCGGCCGTTATATTGATGCTTACAGGCATATAGATACCTTGTTGACTCCATCGCTGAATGTCTTTCACGACTTGTCGAAACACCCATAAATCAATGTCTTTCATCAAACCCGCATTTTCAAGCCAAGGCAAAAAGGTTCCCGGATATTCAATTTTTCCCTCTGAATCCACCACGCGTAGTAGCGCTTCACAACCTTTGACCTCACTGGCGGTGGGATTCATTTGCACCTGATATTCCAAGCTAAATTCTTTATTTTGAATAGTCAGCAAACGCCGCTCCATTGCTAACAATTCTTGCTCTTTACGTTTAGCCTGCATGACAGGATCTTCATGTAAAATCTGCGCTTCTTCCTTCATTCGGGTGTACACAGTATCAATGGTGGCCATGTTAATTTTAGGGCCTAGCCATGCTCGATTCATACGCAATACGGCAGGAGCATAGAGTAGACAACCAACAGAAACATTGAAGAGCTGCAACAGCATGGCATGCCAATCCCCATTGGTGGCAAGCCAAGCATTAATTAGGACAGGACTATTAAAAGGAATAGGGACACTCGGTGCTGCTACCCATCCCATTTGTATTGCACCCAGTGAAAGCAACACATTTATCATAGGCACCAGAATAAAAGGCCCCAGTAAGCGTAAGTTAAAAATGATCGGTAGCCCAAACAGCATCAACTCATTCACGTTAACTAAACCGATGGGAATACTCGCCAAAGCCAATAAACGATAACTGCGCTGTTTAGAAAAAAGTAACAACATGAGTGCCAGTGAAAATGTCGATCCACTACCGCCAATAAAGACAAATGTCCCCATTAAAGAGAGATTCATCGGATATGGTACCTCCCCTCCTGCTAACATGGTCGAATAGCTAAGATTAATCCCTTCTTGCAGCATTTGAGTGAAAGGCAATAGTGCGTAATAGCCATGGATCCCAAAGAACCACAATACTGAATTGCAGAAGGTATAAACCAAACCAAAGGTGTAAGGTTCATTGGCATAGCTGACATCCATCAACGAACCAAACGAGATAGAAGTTAACAAACTCAGAGCAAAGCCATTAATCACCACGACTAGAATTGCGGTCAGCAGTGCGGGTATAACCATATTCAATGATTCTTTTACAACCTGCCCTGCGCTCTCCGAGGAAGTAATCCGCGTCCATCGGAAACGACTTAACGTCGCAATACATGGCACGGCATAAAGCGGCGTTAGAATCGCCATCGCAACATAAAATACTTGGATAAACTCAGCGGAGTCACTCCATGAGCGAGAGATGATCAAAAAGAAAATACTGAGGAGGGCAATAGGAGGACGAGGGAGCCGCCACTGTGTAGCCAATACAAATGAGATAGCTGCGGTCATCAGGTAGGGAAAGGCTAAATTGACCGATTCGTTCGCACGATAGAGGTTTTCAACCCACCACGCTCGGCCCCCCAAAAGCAACTCACCAATACTGGCCACAAACAAGATCAGAGAGGACAATAGCAAACAAGGCACCAACCAAACCATACTCTCTCTAATCGCGAGCATGGAAGAGGTAATCTGTTTACTGAGCCCTGTGAGCATACACCACCACGTGTTTATTCATTACGTAGTTAATAATAATTCACTTACC
The DNA here is from genome assembly GCA_051650365.1 of Vibrio sp. Taxonomy (GTDB): domain Bacteria; phylum Pseudomonadota; class Gammaproteobacteria; order Enterobacterales; family Vibrionaceae; genus Vibrio. Next base: position 8,243 of record JBOFIW010000061.1, read on the forward strand.
TCAAATAATGATTCTCATTATTTGGAATTTCAACCTATCCTAAATAATGGCTCAGCCAATCCGGAATTCAGTTTTTTGGTATTGAGACACGAGCCAAGGGCCAAAACTATCGAGCAAACCAATCACCGAGCGTTTGGGAATCACACGTGGCTTTAACAGCAAACTAAGGCGTTCAATCTCAAGTTGCTTCTCTGGGTGATAGCGTAAGAATTGGGTTCCACACTCAATGGGGTTGTCAAACCACTGTTTATCTCGGTACATAATCAGTGAGTAACTGGCACGCAGCAGTTTTTTGGCCACCATCTGCTGAGCATTGATCTGCTCTTGTTGATTAGCCGCTTTGGCAATTTTATCTCGGTAATAGGCAAGCCAATCACCCACATCCATATTCCAATGTTTAGCAATTTCCCAACTGGGCTCGTAGTGACCAAAACACTCAGCAAGATTATCGCCATACACACAAACACAGCAGTGACGCAGCATAAAGCCCCAAGAGAAAATCGCCTCTAAAGTCGCGATTTCTTCAACCGTCGCAAGTTTGGTAGATACATCAGTGATCCACGGATAACTTTTCTGAAAACGCCAACGAATCGTGTTGGTTAAGGTGGCACGGTTTTCTTCAAAAGCCCCATGAGTTACGACTAGCACATCCAAATTAGAACGATTGGGCTGCGCCGTTTTACGCGCCACGCTGCCGTAAAGATAGATACTGTGTAGTGCCTGCCCAGCCCCTGCACGCCAAAAGCGCACCAAATCGGCAATCGCGCTTTGATATTCAGGTTGAAAAGGCTGTTTCGGGTCAATCACCGGCAGAGTCATACCGTTCACGTACTCACTTAATATGCAGAACCCATATGTTCTACGATGCGCGGCTATCAATCAATAGCTCACCGTTTTATTGCTTAGCAAAGCATCACTCCGGTTAGCTCTTCATCATGCAACTCGTGAGACAAAACGCAACCTAAGGAGAGATATTCCTTTTCCCCCCGACCTTTAGTTATAATGCTGCCACTTTTTACACGAAGGATATATTTCATGCCAAAGGCAAGTGAACTGAAAAAAGGTTTTGCCATCGTTTCTAACGGTAAAACTCTGTTGATCAAAGACATCGAAGTGACCACTCCAGGTGGCCGCGGCGGTTCAAAAATCTACAAACTGCGTTGTACTGACCTCAATACTGGCGCTCGCGTAGATGAGCGTTACAAATCTGACGACGTGCTCGACACCGTAGAAATGAACAAGCGCCCGATCTCTTTCTCTTACATTGATGGCGATGAGTATGTCTTCATGAACAATGACGACTACACCCCATACAACTTCAAGAAAGATGAAATCGAAGACGAACTGCTGTTCATCACTGAAGAAATTCAAGGTATGAGCGTAGTATTGGTTGACGGTGAAGCGGTTGCGATTGAACTGCCATCATCTGTTGAAATGGCGATTGAAGAAACTGACCCATCAATCAAAGGTGCTTCAGCGTCTTCTCGTACTAAACCAGCGCGTATGCCGACTGGATTAGTGGTTCAAGTTCCAGAGTACATTGCAACGGGCGATCGTATCGTTATCAATACTGCTGAACGCAAATTCATGAACCGAGCGTAATCTTATGGCTGAGCTAATTTCTATCGACGACACCATTGATACCGCA
>JBOFIW010000062.1:0-7889 GCA_051650365.1 Vibrio sp.
CTCACCACCACAAATGAAAAATCCAATGCGGAGCAAATGAGTCGCTATTTGCTTGAACATCAACTTGCTGCTTGTGTACAAATATTACCGATCGAAAGTCACTATCTATGGGAAGGTAGCTATTGCCAAGATAGTGAGTTCCTCTTAGTGATCAAAACCCAGACGGTATGTTATTTGGCTATAGAAAAGGCGATTGAGCAATTACACCACTACCAAGTACCTCAAATTATCCAGTTACCCATAACCCAAGGTTTTGAACCCTATTTAGCTTGGTTAAAACATAATACGGCAGCTTAAGAGCGAGTGTGTTGCCAACAGAGTAGCCCCAAGGCCGTTATTGCGCCTAAGGTATCACACAGCATATCTTTCTGGGCATCCCAGACATCGCCTTGTGACCCCAAAAAAGCAATGCCTTCCTCCCCTCCAGCAAGTGCGGCATACCACCATTCAATGATTTCATAGCCCGCGGCAAGACTCATAATGCTAAATAGAGCAAAACTATAAGCTAGCCAAGGTTTGGTGTGATGTTTACGCAATAGCCATTCTGCAATCGGGTAAGCGTAAAGCCCTATCGAAAAATGGGCGATTCGGTCAAACTGGTTGCGTGTTGAGCCGATCATCGAATTAAACCAATCAAAAGGCACTTCAGCGAAGGTGTATTTAGCACCAATGGTATGCAAGCAGAGCCAGATAAACATAAGCACGTAGGCCGTCGTGCTAAACGTGCTACGTAAAGATAACCACCAAATGATCCCTAACACTAAGATGGCTGGGATGATTTCTGCAAACCAAACTGCGCGGGAAGAGGGAGCGATAGCCGAAAATACAAACACAAAACTGTAAAACAGGGTTAAACCAATAAAGGGGCGAGATAGGGCCATACTGTGCGACTCCGTCTATGAAATACGGATTATCCTGCCATTATTATGAACGTCGTTCAATTTCAATTTAGAATAAGAGAGAAAACGCCAAAAAACTGGCTGTTTTCATGTCAGAGAAACAGCCAAGAAGCCTTATGCAGACTGAGCTTCACACAAATCAAATTTACCATTTCACCACAGTGACAAATCGGTTAGATTGGTCTTGAATTACTGTATTTCGTCGAAATGGAGACGTTATGTCAGACAGTCATCAGCTTGCTGCAACGTTTCAGACCTATATGGAAAATCCACTGTTGTGGCCGATCTTTGAGGTTTTGAAATATCAGCCTTCAGGCTGGAAAGTGCATACTTTGGCGGCTCATTTGAGTGAGCTAGGTATCATGCCTGTTTTGGATGTTCAGCCAGAGAAAGACTTGTTTAAGCGCAATTTTTTGATCATGAATGCGCTTTACCAATTGCAAGAAACACTGCATCCAGAAAAGTGGTTACAAGTTGAAGCGATGAATATCATTTTGATGCCGATGATGCGCAGTGAGTTTCACGAAATCAACCCCAATGATCCACTTCGGGACTACTACACTCAGTGGCGCAATTATGAAGCCGATGAAGGCGAAGTGAAGCGTCTGCTAAATGAATTTTGGACACGTTATCGTCAATCCGTTGGTAGTCATAACGGGAAAGACATGAGTAGAGTTCAGGCGTTGCGGCTATTCGAGTTGGCGGAAGAGGCAAGTGCGTTGGAGATCCGTAAAACTTGGCGCAAACTTGCCTTGCGTTGGCACCCAGATAGGGATAATGGCAACGCGGAGCGCTTTCGGATCTTATGTGAAGCTTGGAACGTGCTCAGGCAAGAGTTTTAATCAGGTTTTAGAAACATAACGCGACCAGTTGGTCGCGTTATGTTTTGAAGTTGATTGGTGCTGGAAACTCAGGTAATGGCTTAGGCTTTAAATTGTGCCTTACGCATACGGTTCAGCGCAGCCATGGCATCCAAAATACGTGGTTTCGCGAGGTCGCCGTGATTTGGCATCGCTTGATACCAATCACCTTCAAGCATTTTGTTCATCACTTTAGCTGGATTCTCCGTCCATCCTGGTAGTTGTGCCAATTGGAACCACAACCAACCAATCGCATTCACTTCGCTTGAGCTTTGTAATTGTTCAAGTGCGGAAAGATCCGTGAACTCTTTACCAAAACGCAGTGAATCTAAGCCCTTGGCTGAAACGCGGAACTTACCATCCAACAGCAGTTTTTGCAGTGTGGCGCAGTTTAGAGCACGAGGGGTAAAGGATGCCAATGGTGTTTCACATTCATTGCGGCGCTGAGTTGGATGCTGAGCGATCACTTCACGTGCTTTTTCTGTGACATTAAGTGGCTGATAGTCATGCATTTGGATCACGGTATCGGCAACATCCAAATAATCACCAGAACCGCCCATGACCACGAGAGTCGAGATGCCGAACTCATCACGCAGTTGACCAATACGATCAACAAGTGGAGTAATAGGCTCTTCTCCTTTACTGACCAATGCTTGCATACGTTCATCACGGATCATGAAGTTAGTTGCTGAGGTGTCTTCATCGATCAATAACGTAGTGACGCCAGCTTCAATGGATTCTTGTAACCAAGCCGATTGTGAGGTGGAACCTGAAGCATCTTGTGTGCTGAAATCCGTTGTATCCTTACCCATAGGCAAATGATTGATGTAGTTGGATAAGTTCAGGTTGTGTACACAACGACCTTCTTCCGCACGGATTTTCATAGCTTTTACATCTGTCACCATGCGCTCACGGCCATCGCTAGGAATATGGTTGTAAATTGAACGCTCTAGCGCGGTAAGCAGCGTTGATTTACCGTGGAAGCCCCCACCGACAATCAAAGTAATCCCTTGTGGGATACCCATACCAACCAAGTCACCTTGGTTTGGTGTTGAAAGGGTCACTTCGAGGGATTTCGGTGTTTGAAACGGTACGGCGTCTTTCATCGGCAGATCGCAGTTACCCGCTAAGCGAGGCAGTATACTGCCGTTGGCAACAAAAGCGACCAAACCCAGATCATCCAGTTGTGTACGCATCGCTTCTTGATCTTCCACAACTTCACAGTGATGCAATAGCGCTGCTTTATCCAGTTCACGATCAAGCGTGGCGCGGCGGATATACTTAGGCAGATGGAAAGTCAGAATATTCAGTGCTTTTTTCGCCAGAATATCGCGCCCTTCTGCCGGCATACTCATACGAAAACGCAGTTCGATGCCATCCTCGTTGAACAATACGGAAGTGCTGTCAAGAACGGTTTGACCGCTGATAGCGATAGACAAGCTATTATCTTGCTTTGCAAATTCAGCAAAGGCACGAGCGATAAAATCACGCGCAGCCATTTGATACGCTGGTGACTTTTCTTTCAGCCAATCTAAACCAGTTAGTGACCAAGCACGAGTCGCGCGTAGACGGGAGGCTGAGGCGTATGGATCAGACTGAATGTGATCGATGAACAGAGTAAAGTCACCAAAGTCGTACTGACCTTTGATCTGCTGATAAGCACGATAGTTCTGTTTTTCGAGTTTTTTGAGTGTTGCAATTAGTCGATCCATCTCGATTATCGCTCATAGGGAAAGAAAAAGAGGAGCGCGATTATAGGTAGCGCTCACAGAAGAGTAAAGGAATGATAAGCGAATCACCGTGCTTGCGACAACCGCTTAAGGATTTAATCGAGCTTAGCGATCGATTGTGCGTGGTTTTTTAGCTTTTGTGCAAATACGCTCATTGGCATTGGTTTGCCATAGAGAAAGCCTTGGCCGATATAGCAGCCATGTTCCAAAATAAACTGTTGCTGTTGCACGGATTCTATCCCCTCTACCACTACGTTGAGCTTGAGTTTTTTAGCAACATGCAACATGGAACGTACGATTTCTTGATCGCTTTCGCTATGCGCGATTTGCTCTAGAAAGCTTTTGTCAATTTTGATGCCATCAAAAGGAAATTTTTTTAGGTACTGAAACGAGGCGTAACCTGTTCCAAAATCGTCAAGTGACAGTTTGACTCCAATAGCATGTAATTGATTAAGGATGTTGCTTGCAGTTGGCTCATCGACAATTAAACCACTCTCGGTGATCTCAAGCTCTAGTTGTTCGGCTGGGAACTGATACAGCGTCAACAATTCACGAATTTGCTCGACAAAGTGGCTGTTTTTAAGTTGTACCGAAGAAACATTGATGGCGATGATAAATGTGGGGCATATGGCCAACCAGTCGCTAGCGGTTTTGATCGCATGGCGCAGAACAAAATGGCCGACTTCAAAAATCAATCCATTTTGTTCTGCCATATGAATTAAGCTTTCATTGGAAAATTCTCCCAACACTGGATGTTTCCAACGCAATAAAGCCTCTGCCCCGACCCAACGCTGTGTGTTTACGCTGACTTTCGGCTGAAAGTAGAGCGATAGATGGTTATTGCGTACGGCATGTAGCAGATAGCTCTCCATTTGATTACGACGAGCATGGTTATCTGACAGGGCGGGAGAGTGAAAGAAGACCTTATAGCCAGAGTCTTTACATGCCAACATGCTACTGACGGCATGGTTCAGCAGTTGCTGGGGTTCCTGCGTTTCACGCGAGAGTGCTACACCAATATAGGGATTTAGGTGTACTTGGATTTCCTCCACTTGAAACTGGGCTTGTCCCACATGGATGAGCCTATGACAAAGTTGATTGAGGTGTAGATCAAGTTGGCTGCTTTTCAATATGAAAGTGAGGTTGGTAGATGTTGGACGTGCGGTGATAAGTTCTGCTTCTGCAAATGGTCCGACTCTTTCTCTCAACTGCTTTAACACATCATCCCAAAGATGATAACCGAGACGAGCTTGTAGTTGGCGTGCGTTGGCAAATCCAATATGAATGACGGCAAGTTCATCATTCTTATCAAGCTGCATTAAGAGTTGGTTTAATTGCCATTCTAAGGCACTGCGATTCAGAAAGCCGGTTCCCACATCATGGCTACGTTGATATTCAATTTGCTGTTCTGCTGCGCGACGTTTGTCTATTTCTTGGTGGAGTGATTGATTAAGGGAGGCAATGCTGCGCATTTTGTGATGAACCTTGAAATGAAGGTCTTGGTTCATTTGGAGTAATGTTTCGTGTTGGTAAAGAGTCTTCAATTGCGCTTCAATTGACTCACGTAAGGTGTATAGCAGTTGTTGGTCCGTAGTGAGAAAATGATGTTCCTCCCGATCGGTTACACACAGGGTGCCGAAAAGTTCACCATTTGGCCACTGTAGTGGTAGACCACAGTAGGCTCGCATCCCGAACTCCATATCTGGATTATCTTTCCATAATGGGTCAAGTTCAGCATTGGTAACGATTAAAATTTGGTGGGTATTTACCACGGTTTCACAGTAGAGGCCTTTGCCTAAGCGCTCTGTCATCCCAATCTTGTAGGGATTGTCACTCCCAGTACTGCTGCAAAACACATCGAGATCATGGTGACGTAAACGCATGATCATTGTAGCTGGCACCTTGAGCAATTCTGCAAGTAAGTTAAGCATGTTTTGCCAACTTGCTAGCATCGTTGTTGGAATTGGGATCGATTGTGGAAGGATTGGTGCCATTCATGAATCCTTAAATTTAATCGGTAAAATATCACTCATTTCCAATTGGGCACCATTGCACAACGGTCAGAGGTGAGTGTTACTCCTTAGCAATGTTATTTGTCGAGAGCCAATAGGGCTCTTTGCTGTTGTATTCAGTTAGATAAACAACGGAGAACGCTCTTTTACTATTGTAGTTCGCTCTTCGTTTACTCGTATTGTTCGAGTGTCTCGAGTTGCGGTATCAGTGTTTTATCAAAGGTAGAACACTCTAACAAAAGCCATTCAGAATGGCAGAAGGAATTCTGAATGGCTTAGGTGCATTCTCAAAATTAAAACAAAATACACTAGTGTTTTTTACTGACAAACTTATGCATATCAACAGGTTGGCTATAGTCAATTTGTTCAAAATTAAAGCCATTGAGTTGCATAAACTCTTGTTTAAAGCCGGAATAATCGCCCAACAGTTGGAAGTTATCGGCCTTCATTTGGCGTAAGCATTCGTTCACTTTCGTCTGGGTGTCGGGATTCATTTCCCAATCATCCATGCGGATCAGGCGCTCGCTATCAACAGGAATACGGGAGTGGCTATATAGCTTATCGCTGAACAAACGTTGCATTTGCTCAATGCAGCCTTCATGAGTGCCTTTGCTTTTCATCACTTGATATAGGGCAATGAGGTAGGGGCTTAAGCCGGGGATGAATACGCTAGCTTTGGTGACGAGGGCTTTACACACTACGGCATACGCACCACCATCAAAATTAGCGAGCTTGAGGTTAAGTGAATGGCTAGTTTGATGAAGATCGATTTTGGCGCGCCCCAAGGTGCCGTTCAGATAAATAGGATGTGTCACTTCTGGGCCCATGTAAGAAAAAGCGATAGTTTTACACCCTTCGGCAAGTGATTCGGTATTGATCAGGGTATCAATCCAATTTTCCCAATCATCACCGCCCATCACACGCAGTGTTCCTTCAATTTCTTCTTCTGTGGCTGGCTCTAAGGTAGTATCAGTCCAAGTATCAGTGTCTAACATGATGGAGACGCCCGAGACCGATTCATCAATAGGTTTAATGGCTGAGCGCCAACATTCACCATCAGGCTTGCGGCGCATACTGCTCGCGATGCTGTAAATCACCAAATCCACTTCACCTTCAAAATAGGTTTCAATTGCTTCGATTACCTGTTCTCGCATTTCCGCAGAAAAGACATCACCTTCTAAATTGACAGCAATACGCCCTTCTTGTTCTGCATATTGTTTAAAAAACAGGTTGTTATAGAAACCTGCACTGCCAGTTTGTGTTTCGCTGGGTGCGCGTTCAAAAGAGACACCAATCGTGTCCGCCTTGGTGCCACCAAAAGCGAGCGCAATTCGTGCTGCCAATCCAAAACCGGATGAAGCCCCAAAAATTAGTACGCGCTTTGGTCCTGCTTTGATTGGATTGGCCTGCTTAACGTATTGGATCTGCTGTAAAACGGCTTGCTCGCAGCCATAAGGGTGGGCGCTGCGAGCGACAACACCTTGAATGAGTGGTTTGATGTGCATGTGGTCACCTATTTGTAGGGAATAAGCTCAAAGTAACGTAAAGCTGAGTAAATTTTATTGAGCTAAACCAGTAAATAGGTGGATGGTGTTACAAATCATTGGCGATTTGTTCAGCAACAAAGTCGGCAATCCAAGGTTGTGCATTCGGTTTGGGATGTAACCCATCATCCATCATCCATTCCGGTTTGAGGATCACTTGCTCAAGAAAGAATGGAATGAGTGGGATAGCGAATTGCTGTGCTAGATTTGGATACACTTGATAAAAAGCATCGCTATAGCGTTTGCCATAGTTAGGTGGTATACGGATCTGCATTAAAATTACAGCCGTATTCTGAGCTTGGATTTGTTCAATCATGGTCGCTAAGTTTGTGCTTACTGTTGTTGGAGGAAAGCCGCGTAAACCATCGTTTGCACCCAGCTCAATCAGTACCGCATCTGGGGCATGTTGAGCCAGTAGCGAAGGCAGGCGAGCTAATCCGTTACCTGTGGTGTCTCCGGATATGCTGCCGTTAACAACGGATACTGTCTTGCCTTTTTCAGCCAGTGCGTCTGCCAGTAAACTGGGCCACGCTTGTTCGATGGGCATTTCGTATCCCGCGCTCAAACTATCACCAAGGATCAACAGGGTTTTACTGCTCACCGTAGCGGAAAAAAGAAGAATAAACACAAAGGAAAGTCGTCGAGTCATGCAAACATCCATTATTTCAGCCCAGTCATTATCCAAGCTAGTCTCCACCAATCAGGAACATTTAACAATCCTCAAACAGGTGAATCTCTCCATCCAAGCAGGCGAGAGTGTGGCGATTGTGGGAGCATCTGGTGCCGGTAAATCGACCTTAATGACACTGTTGGCTGGGCTTGATACACCCAGTGAAGGAGAAGT
>JBOFIW010000063.1:0-2606 GCA_051650365.1 Vibrio sp.
AGGCAGTTTCGGGGCGACTTGGCTTAAATATTCCAACACGCGCGAACGTGCCCAGTACATGTCGGTTTTATCATTGAAAATGATGTAAACGTACGAGTCACCAAAGAACGAGTAGCCGCGCACGGTTTCTGCCCCCGGCACCGCTAACATGGCGGTTGTCAACGGGTAGGTGACTTGATCTTCCACCACTTGCGGCGCTTGTCCGGGATAGCTGGTTTTGATGATGACTTGCACATCCGACAGATCCGGCAACGCATCCACCGGTGTCATTTTCACACTATAAAGACCACCCAAGGTGAGAAAAAGGGTTGCGATGAGCACGAGAAATCGGTTGTTGAGAGACCAACGAATAATGGCAGAGATCATTGTTGACCTCCGATGGCTTCCAGTTGTTTCAGTGAGTATTCCGAGCCATTTTTAGCCACTAGAAATCGGACTTTTTGGCCCTCTTCAAAGCCGGAAAGGTTGATGTTATCGCCCACGGAAAAGTTGATTTGACCTGCATCCCAGCTCCATTCGGCAACCGGAAGGTGCGATAGCGTCACCATGCCGAATTCGGCCATTAAGGTTTGTATATCTCCTTTGAGCCAGACTTCTGCCGCGATTTGCGAGTCGCTGGCTTTAACATCAATGATCTCATATTGGCCGGAGTCGTTTTTCTGCATCTCAAACTCGATCGGTTGACCTTTTTTCAGTCCGCTCAGATCAACGCTTTTAGCGACATTGAAATTCATGGTCATGGCAGGCCAATTCCATTGAGAAACCGGTTGATGGTTGATGGTTAACATGCCGTGATTGGCCATTACATCGGTAATTTCACCTTTGGCCCATGCGGTTTCTGCAGGGGCTTCAACACCATTGATGCGCGAAAGATCGGCCGTTTGGCTTGATTCTGAATCGAGCATGAAATGCGCGGAGGTGACGATGCGATCGGTTTGCGTTAAGCCTTGCAGCACTTCGACTTTGTCATCCGCCTCGCGGCCAATTTCAATACGCGCTGAGCGGTATTTGCCTTCACCTTCTGCCAATACCACGCGAGTCATCCCACCGGAGCGGATCACGGCTGATTTCGGCACCGTAAGCACTTTAGAATCACTCACTGGCTGCAAGGTGATATTGGCAAACATATTGGGCTTGAGTTCGCCATTCGGGTTAGCAAATTTCAGGCGCATTCTGAGTGTGCGCGTTTTAGGGTCAAGGATGGGATAAACGTAATCCACTTTACCTTGCCATTCTTGGCCGGGTAGGGCATCCAACGTCATGCTGGCTTGGCTACCTTTGTTTAGCCAGTGAGCCTGACGCTCAAACACTTCGGCATCCACCCATACTTCGTTGAGTGGGCCTGCGCTGATCACGGCTTGCGCTGGAGATAAATACCCCCCTTCACGAATATTCAGGCTGGCAATCACGCCGTTAGCTAACGCTTTCACATCAATGGTTTGGGAAGCTTTGCCACGACGAATCACTTGATTGATCTGCTCACGGTCTACGCCAAGTGAGCTGAGCCTTTCGGTTGCCCCTTTGACCAGACCCTCACGGCCAGTTCGCACCGCGTTCAGCAACTCTTCTTGTGCTTTTACTAATTCGGGAGAGTAGAGGGTAAACAGCACATCGCCTTTTTTCACTTGCTCGCCCACGGCGTTGATGTAGAGCTTTTCTACCCAACCGGACACACGCACGTTGGTTTGCCAAAGTTGGCTTTCGTCAAATGCGATATAACCGACAGTTTCAATACGTGGTGACAATTTGCTGAGTTCAACCTGTGCCGTTTTCACGCCCAGATTATTTTCGACCGCCGGATCGATTTTCACTGTGCCCGCTTTGTCATTACTGCTGGCTAAATCCTCGGCATAAACTGGGATTAAATCCATCCCCATCGGTGATTTGCCCGGTTTATCACGTTTGTAATTCGGGTCCATTGGCGCAACCCAATAAAGTGGCTCATTTGCCCCTTTGCTATCGGCAGTGGAAGCCATCGCGCTCATATCGTGGCTATTGAAGTATTGGCTAGCCGCAAAGCCCAGTGTTCCGCCAATCAGCAAAGCAATGGTTGTGATTTTTAATGTTTTCATGAGGTTATTCCTTGGCAGATGAGCGACGGCTGGATTCAGCATTCAGTTCAGGTTGGGTGACGGAGTAATTAAACCCGCCAAGCAACATGGCTAAATTACTGCTGACTTGGTTGTAGTCCGTGATGAGGCGCTGCCATTCCAATTCGACAGCCAGTTCATCACGAGTGGCGGTAATCACATCGTTGAACTGCGAAGTATTGTTTTGATAGCCACGTTCCACTGCTTTGGTGCGTGCTTTGGCTTGATCAAGCAAAGTGGTTTGGTAACGTTCGAGGCGTTGCTCAAGGTTGGTTCGGTCAACCAATAGGGCATTGACCTTGGCATTCATCTGCGCAAGGAGCAGATCTTTTTGCGATTTGGCAGCTCCCACTTGGTATTGCGCGGCGGCATGGGTACGATCCTGGCGATTCCCCGTAAATAACGGGATGTCCATCGTTAAATAGGCACTCACCAGATCGGAAGCGGGTTCTCCCTTCATGTTGTTGGCTTGGCGATAGGCGTACATCACTTCCACCCCAAATTGTGGTGTGTACG
>JBOFIW010000064.1:0-5727 GCA_051650365.1 Vibrio sp.
AGTGCGTGCTGTGACTGAGAAGATGATTCGTGAAATGTGGCTTGAACTGCTGAATGTGGATCTGGGCGATTTCCCAATCATGCCATATAGCGAAGCAATGCGTCGTTTCGGTTCAGACAAACCTGACCTACGTAACCCCATGGAGCTGGTGGACGTGGCCGATCTGCTGAAAGATGTGGATTTTAAAGTGTTCTCTGGTCCAGCGAATGATCCAAAAGGCCGTGTTGCTGCACTGCGCATCCCTGGTGGCGCAGCACTGACGCGTAAACAAATTGATGAGTACACGGCATTTGTTGCTATCTACGGTGCGAAAGGCTTGGCATGGCTGAAAGTGAATGATTTGGCTGTGGGCATGGAAGGTATCCAATCTCCAGTGGCGAAATTCCTCACTGAAGAGATTATCCAAGCCATCATCGAGCGTACTCAAGCTCAAACCGGCGATATCATTCTGTTTGGTGCAGACTCTGCAAAAGTGGTTGCAGAAGCTCTAGGCGCACTGCGTCTGAAAGCGGGTAAAGAGTTGGGTATTACTAATGAATCTGCGTGGGCTCCACTGTGGGTGGTTGATTTCCCTATGTTCGAAGGTGATGACGAAGGTAATGTGGCGGCAATGCACCACCCATTCACTTCACCACTAAACCTGACTCCTGAGCAGTTGAAAGCGAATCCAGAAGAAGCGCTGTCAAACGCTTACGATATGGTGTTGAACGGCTACGAAGTGGGTGGTGGTTCAGTACGTATCCACAACGCAGAAATGCAATCAGCCGTATTCGACATTCTAGGCATCACTCCAGAAGAGCAGCGTATCAAGTTCGGCTTCCTGTTGGATGCGCTGAAGTTTGGTACTCCACCACACGCAGGTCTGGCATTTGGTCTGGATCGTCTGGTGATGCTGCTGTGCGGCACGGAAAACATCCGTGATGTTATCGCCTTCCCGAAAACGACGGCAGCAGCGTGTTTAATGACCGATGCGCCTAGTTTGGCTAACCCAGCAGCGCTGGAAGAGTTAGCAATTGCGGTGAAGCTCGCGAAAGATAAAGCGTAATCAACGCCTTGCAAAGGGTGGCATTAGCCACCCTTTTTTATGTCACCGATTTAACTTTATGGAAGTCAGTGACTGATTCACCTGCGCTGCACGAGAGCGCAGACAGTAACATGATACAGATAGGATTTCTCCTTTGGCTCAGATGTACTTTTATTACTCGGCAATGAATGCGGGTAAATCGACCACCTTATTGCAATCTGCATTTAACTACCAAGAGCGCGGCATGAACCCACTGATTTTTACCGCGGCGATCGATGATCGTTTCGGTGTGGGTAAAGTGAGTTCTCGGATTGGGCTTGAGGCCGAAGCACACCTTTTCCATGCAGATACCAACCTGTTTCAAGTGATAGCAGAATTGCACGGCGCTGAATCTCGTCACTGTATTTTAATGGATGAGTGCCAGTTTCTTTCTAAAGAGCAAGTCTACCAACTGACCGAAGTGGTGGATAAGCTAGATATTCCCGTGCTGTGTTATGGTTTGCGTACTGATTTCTTAGGTGAGCTGTTTGAAGGCAGTAAATATCTACTCTCATGGGCAGATAAACTGATTGAGCTGAAAACCATTTGTCACTGTGGCCGCAAAGCCAACATGGTGATTCGTACTGATGAACATGGCAAAGCGATTTGCGAAGGGGATCAGGTGGCGATTGGTGGCAATGATAAATACGTTTCGGTCTGTCGCCAGCACTATAAAGAGGCTCTAGGTCGCTAAGTCGACTCACCTCTCAGCTGGCTCATATTGCCAGTGACTGAGTAAAGAAAAAGCCAGACAGATAATGTCTGGCTTTTTTATGAATAATCATGATCAGCGATTAGGCTTCACGTTTTTCTAGCTCAGTTGCCGCTTCTTCTGTGATCATCGAATCCACAATCACCGCACAAGCTGCATCACCGGTAATGTTCAGCGCAGTACGAATCATGTCGAAGATACGATCCAGTGCAAACAGCAGTGGTAGACCTTCAATTGGAATACCCGCGGCAAGCAGTACAGCAACAACGAGGAAAGAAGGACCCGGTACGCCAGCCTGGCCAACAGCACCCAGAGTAGCCGTCACGATGATCGCAATGTAAGCACCCATGCTCAGGTCAATATTGAACAATTGAGCAAAGAAGATCGCCACCAGACCGTAATAGATCGCGTTACCTGACATGTTGATGGTTGCGCCCAAAGGCAGTACGAAAGAGGCCGTTGAGTTGCGTACACCCAGATCGTTTTTCACCGTATCCATAGTGACAGGCAGTGTCGCCATAGAAGAGGCAGTAGACAGTGCAACCGCTTGTGGCTTTTTCATCGCTTGAATGAATTTCTTCGCCGATGTTTTGCTGAACAGTTGGATCATGACTGGGTAAGCCACAAAGCCAAAAATCGCAATCGCCGCTACGTAAACGACGAACAGCTTGAATACCACCATCAGCGCGCTGAAACCAAAAGTACCCACGGCATCAGCCATCAGACCAAACACACCAATCGGCGCAATCAGCATCACTTTGTTGATCATCCATACCATGGCATCAACAATGGTGTTCACCGCGTTGATCACTGGGTCACGTTTTTCTTTGGCTTGCTTAGAAATCGCAATGCCTAAAAACAGACAGAAAACCAAGATTTGCAGGATGTTTGCTTCGTTCAGTGACTGGAAAACGTTGGTTGGGATCATACCAATAATGGTTGCCCAAAAAGTGGGGAGTTCACCTTGCGCAGCATATTCAGCGGAGAACATGCTCTCAACACCGGAAACATCAACACCGACACCCGGTTGGAACAGTTCACCCATAACCAATGCTAGAGTAACGGCTGCCGCAGATGTAAGTGCGAAGTAACTGAGCGTAACGGCGCCGACTTTTCCCGCAGAATGACTGTCACCCAGACCTGCTGCACCAGAAATCAGTGCTACAGCGACCAGAGGAATGACCAGCATTTTGATCAGATTAATAAAAATTGCACCTAGCGGGGCAAATAGTGTGGCATCGTGACCCATTGCCGCACCAACTGCGGTGCCTGCGAGCATGGCGATCACGACTTGTACGCCAATGTTGTTTAGTAAACCCTTTGTCTTTAACACTTCCATAACCTCTGTGCTAATAAATTGTAAATTCCTAGTGTTAGCCACTAGTGTCATATCACTATATGGGCAAAAATTTTGCTCCTGCTTTTTACACGGAATGTTTACATTTAGCAATAAGCACATCGAGCGTTTTCTCAATAGCAAAATAAAACGAGAGTGGTTTGGCGTTTTTGCATGCAAGGAAAACGTTTGTCATCTGTTTTCACGATGGATTTGGGAGGGCGAATAAAAATTAAGGATGAGTTCGGAGTGAGTGTGAATTGTTAATAAAATGATGCGGCACATCGGGATGGAAGTGCCGCATCAAATGAAGTAGTGAGTTAAATTTGTGTTGCTTGTTTCATGGTTTGAGTGAAGTTTGCTAACTCAGCCAACTGTTTAGCTGGGTTATCCAGATGCGTTTCAATGATTTTCACTACTGCAGAACCTGAAATTGCACCGGCTGCACCGGCTTCAATTGCTTGTTTGACCTGAGCGGGTTCCGAAATGCCAAAGCCCAGTAGTGCTGGTGGCGCATCGAATTGTTGCAGACGTTCAAGTAAAGCATGTACTGGCATATTGGCTTTGGTTTCTGCCCCAGTCACCCCCGCGCGTGACAGCAAATAGGTGTAGCCTTTGCCTAGTTGAGCAACCGCTCGTAAGGTTTCATCACTGGCCGTTGGTGGCGCAATAAAGATCGGCTGAATACCAAACTTCTCTGCGGCCGCCACAAAAGGCTGGCTTTCGTTGGTTGGCACATCCGCAATCAACACGGAATCCACCCCAGCTTTTTGGCAGCGTTGATAAAAATTTTCGATACCGCGTGCGTAAACCAAATTGGCATACATCAGTAAACCAATCGGAGTCTCAGGGTTACGAGCACGGATCTGTGCGATCAGCTCAAAGCAGACATCTGGTGTGGTTTTCGCCGCTAATGCACGTAAGTTCGCACCTTGAATCGTCGGACCATCCGCCAAAGGATCAGAGAACGGAATGCCGAGCTCAAGCGCATCTGCCCCTGCATCAATCAAGGTTTGCATGATGGCAAGTGACTGCTCCGGGTTTGGATCTCCAATGGTTACGAAAGGAACGAAAGCGCCTTGCTGCGCAGCGCTCAGGCGTTGAAATAGGGCTTGATAACGGTTCATTACAACGCTCCTTTGTCTTCAAGTAATTTGTGTACGGTGAAAATATCCTTATCACCACGGCCCGAAAGGTTAACCACGAGCAACTGCTCTTTCTCTGGCTCGGCATACGCCATTTTGATCGCATGTGCGAGAGCGTGTGAAGACTCCAGCGCTGGGATAATGCCTTCGTTACGTGCCAACGCTTGGAACGCATCGAGGGCTTCATCATCGGTAATGCTTTCATATTCCGCACGACCAATGGCGTTGAGGTAAGCATGTTGTGGCCCCACCGATGGGAAATCCAGCCCCGCAGAGACAGAGTAAGACTCTTCCACTTGACCATGTTCATCTTGCATTAAGGGGGCTTTCATACCGAAGAAAATGCCGGTTTTACCGTGTTTGAGTGGCGCGCCATGTTGGTGGGTATCAATGCCTTTACCAGCTGGCTCAATACCGATCAAACGTACCGATTCTTCTTCGATGAAATCGGCAAACATACCAATAGCGTTTGAGCCACCGCCAACACAAGCGATCACCGCATCAGGCAAACGACCTTCACGAGCAAGGATTTGGTTTTTGGTTTCTTCGCCAATAATGCGTTGGAATTCACGCACAATGGTTGGGAATGGGTGAGGGCCTGCCGCAGTGCCGAGCAGATAATGCGCAGTTTCGTAGCTGGCTGACCAGTCACGCAGCGCTTCGTTACAGGCATCTTTCAGTGTGGCGGAACCTGAATGAACAGGAATCACGGTTGCGCCCATCAAGCGCATACGGAACACGTTCGGGCTTTGGCGCTCAACGTCTTTCGCACCCATGTACACGCGGCACTTTAAGCCAAGCAGCGCACAGGCTAATGCAGTCGCTACACCGTGTTGGCCCGCGCCAGTTTCGGCGATGATTTCATGTTTGCCCATGCGTTTTGCGAGTAGGGCTTGACCCAAAACTTGGTTGGTTTTGTGCGCGCCGCCGTGCAGCAGATCTTCACGCTTCAAATAGAGCTTGGTTTTGGTGCCTTTGGTGATGTTGCGAGTCAGCGTTAGTGCCGTTGGGCGGCCAGCGTACTCTTGCAGTAGGCTCATAAATTCAGCGCGAAAAGCATCATCCTGCTGGGCATCAATAAAAGCTTGTTCCAGTTGATCGAGTGCTGGAACCAGAATTTGTGGCACAAACTGCCCACCGAATTCGCCAAAATAGGCGTTTAATTTAGCCATGCTTACATTCCTTTCTTATGCATGTTGCCATGCTGATAATCTAATAATTCCGTAACTGTTGGAAAACGTGTTGCAACTTGTTGGCGTCTTTTTTACCGGGAGCTCTTTCAACGCCAGAGTTGAAATCCAGTCCGCGGCAGCCAAGTTGCGCCGCTTGGACGACATTCTCGGCGCTCAGTCCACCGGCGAGCATCAGGTCGCTATGTTTTGGCAGCAAGCGCCAATCAAAACTGTGTCCTGTGCCACCACTCTGTTCGCCGACTTTGGCATCGAGCAGATGTCGATCGATGTGCTTTGGT
>JBOFIW010000065.1:0-5537 GCA_051650365.1 Vibrio sp.
GGGTAAGCCTCTGGCGGACATCGGTGGTAAACCCATGATCCAATGGGTGTATGAACAAGCTATGCAGGCGGGTGCTGACCGCGTGATCATCGCAACCGATGATGAGCGTGTAGAGCAAGCGGTTCAAGCCTTTGGGGGCGTGGTGTGTATGACATCGCCTAACCATCAATCCGGCACAGAACGTTTGGCGGAAGTGGTGGAGAAAATGGCTATTCCGGCCGATCACATCGTGGTGAATGTGCAAGGTGACGAGCCGTTGATTCCGCCTGCAATTATCCGCCAAGTTGCGGATAACTTAGCCGCATGCAGCGCACCCATGGCGACTTTGGCGGTGGAAATTGAAGATGAAGCGGAAGTGTTTAACCCGAATGCGGTGAAAGTGATCACCGATAAAAACGGTTATGCGCTGTACTTCAGCCGTGCCACGATTCCTTGGGATCGGGATAACTTCGCCAAAGTAGACAAATCCATCACTCAGCCGCTGCTGCGTCATATCGGTATCTATGCCTATCGTGCAGGGTTCATCAACACCTATCTGCATTGGCAGCCAAGCCCGCTTGAAAAGATTGAATGCTTAGAGCAGCTTCGTGTGTTGTGGCATGGTGAAAAAATTCATGTTGCGGTTGCGTTAGAAGCACCGCCGGCTGGGGTGGACACGCCAGAAGATTTGGAAGTGGTGAGAAAACTCGTTGCTCAACAACACTAAACAATAAAGCTCCCAACGGGAGCTTTATTGTTTAACACAGTATGGTGATATCTGTTTTTATTGATGTCCTTCAGATAGAAGTTCTGGATTGATCACTAAGTTTCGTACCCCGTGTGCGTGATTTTCTTTGAAATCATTGCCTTCAAGCCATTTAGCCACGGATGCAATACTCACTTTAGCGACATTAGGGCGTACGTTCCATGTTACTTGCAGTGGAGAACCTTGTTCGTTGTAACTGGGACCCGTTGTCGAACCTGCGTATTGAATAGGTGTACCCGTGTCATTTGGAATGTTCAGGGCTTGATAATAGCCATTACGTTGGCCATAGTCGGTGAGCGCAGCAAAATCCAAAGCTTCATCATCGTTGATCAGCACATAAACTTGCGCTTCAACTCTCAGTTGAGGGTTCTGAATTGATTCAGAAAGGCAAGCGCCTAATGTGGCTCCCGGCTTAACATTGGCACTGCTATACACATAATGCACTTCGATGGTGTCTCCAGACTGAAGTTCTTTATGCTTGAAAGGTTGTAATTCTTCTTTCGTTAACTGGCCGCTGTACTGGTAGCCCGTGTTATACCCTTTGCCATCACCATTTCCTGCAAATTGGGTAAACTCCCCACCTTTGTGTTCTGCATTTTTGTGAAAATGGATATTGCACAGATTCATTTGTTCAAAGTTAGGAGCAATACCAAACGAACGGTCATTGTGCCCATCTAAGTTATCAATATCACGCGGTGATTGAGGGCCAAATCCTTTTTCTTTTGTATTCTCAGCGAGGTTTGCCCTTTGTTTGGCAATGACTTCATCACTGACAACGCCATCGGCTGCAAATGCCGTTGAGCTCACAAGTAACATGGTAATCACACACAACTTACTTTTCATGAAACGGTTCCTTTTTCGTTGATTTGAGTCGCTGTCAGTATACGTAATCATTGGGTTAATGCTTTTGCTAATTATGTATCCATTGGTTACGTATTTGATAAAAGAAAGCCCATAACGAACGACGTTATGGGCTTGGGTTGTGTTAGGTATGTTGTATTGCAGCCCTAAGTCACTTAATAAGGCTAGTCACTTTTCTTAGGGCAGGTTGCGAGGATATCTCTTCTTCCTGTGTCTTTGACCTCCTCCAGTTTGACTTCAAAACCCCATAGGCGGTGCAAGTGCTTTAGCACCTCCTCATAGCTTGGATCTAATGGTATTCGATCGTGTGGAACATACTGCAACGTCAGAGAACGATCACCTCGAACATCGACGTTATAGATTTGAAGGTTGGGCTCAAGATTACTGAGGTTATATTGTGCCGCGAGTTTTTCACGGATTTGTTGATAACCAAGATCATCGTGGATAGCGCTTACTTCAATGTGAGTTTTCCGGTCATCATCGCAAATGGCGAAAAACTTAAAATCACGGATGAGTTTTGGGGATAGATATTGGCTGATGAAACTCTCATCTTTAAAGTTACGCATCGCAAAATGGAGGGCGTCCAACCAGTTAGACCCTGCAAGCTCTGGGAACCAATTCTTATCTTCTTCAGTCGGTTCTTCACAGATCCGTTTAATATCACGGAACATAGCAAACCCAAGCGCATAAGGGTTGATGCCACTGAAATAACGGCTGTTGTAAGGCGGTTGTGCCACAACGCTGGTATGACTGTGTAGAAATTCCAGCATGAACTTATCACTGACTAATCCCTCATCATAAAGATGGTTGAGAATAGTGTAGTGCCAGAAGGTGGCCCATCCTTCGTTCATGACTTGAGTCTGTTTCTGCGGATAAAAATACTGGCTGATTTTACGTACGATGCGGACGATTTCGCGCTGCCAAGGCTCCAGCAAGGGAGCATGTTTCTCAATAAAATAGAGAATATTCTCTTGTGGCTCGCTCGGAAAACGGCGATGTTTTTCCTGCTCTACGGCTTTTTTCGGTACAGTTCGCCATAAAGCATTTACTTGGGATTGTAGATAGGCTTCGCGCTCTTCTTGGCGAGCTTTCTCTTCGGCAATCGAAATTTTTTCTGGCCGTTTATAACGGTCAACCCCGTAATTCATTAAGGCATGACAAGAGTCGAGCAGCTTTTCCACTTCGTTCACGCCAAATTTCTGTTCACATTCGGCAATGTAGTTTTTGGCAAACAGCAGATAATCAATGATTGAGCTAGCATCTGTCCACGTTTGGAACAGGTAGTTGCCTTTAAAGAAAGAGTTGTGACCATAGCAAGCATGTGCCATCACGAGGGCTTGCATAGTTACGGTATTTTCTTCCATCAAATAAGCAATACAAGGGTCGGAGTTAATTACGATCTCGTAAGCTAAGCCCATCTGTCCATGTTTGTAAGTTTGCTCGGTCTGGATGAATTTTTTACCAAACGACCAATGGTTATAGTTGATTGGCATCCCTATGCTGGAATAGGCATCCATCATCTGTTCTGAGGTGATGATTTCAATCTGGTTTGGGTAAGTATCTAAACGATAAAATTCAGCGACGCGGCGAATCTCTTGGTGATAACGCTCGATAAGCTCAAATGTCCAATCTGGGCCATCGGGTAGACGCTTACTCTTGATCGCTTTACGCTTGGGCGCAGCTTTGGCTTTGGTGGTCATTTCTTTGTCTCCCTACGCATTTTCCTTTTGGAACAATTCCCTAAATACAGGGAAAATGTCTTCAACACTGCGGATGTTTTTCATCGCGAAGTTATCGAAGGAGGCCTGTAATTTTTCATATTCGTGCCACAAAGTTTGGTGTGAGCGACGCGTGATTTCGATATAGGCATAGTACTGGCAGTAGGGCAGCAACTTGTTAGTGAGTAGCTCTTTACAACGTGGTGAGTCGTCTGCCCAGTTATCCCCATCAGAGGCTTGTGCGCCATAAATGTTCCATTCACCCAATGGAAAGCGTGCTTCAATGATTTCATGCATCAGCTTGAGCGCACTGGAAACTATCGTTCCCCCTGTTTCTTGGGAGTAGAAGAAATCGTGTTCATTGACTTCTTTGGCTTGCGTATGGTGGCGAATAAATACCACTTCCACGTTTTCATAGGTACGAGTGAGAAACAGGTAAAGCAGAACATAAAAGCGTTTCGCAATATCCTTGGTTGCTTGATCCATAGACCCCGACACGTCCATTAGACAGAACATCACCGCTTGGCTGGATGGAATAGGGCGCTTTTCGTAGTTTTTGAAACGCAGATCAAAGGTGTCGATAAAAGGCACGCTATCAATTTTATTGCGTAGCTCTTCAATCTTTTGCTTGATGCGCATCTCTTCCATAATTTGCGGCGGTTCACTGCGCTGAATGCGTTCGAGTTCTTCTTCCAACTCGCTCATTAAGCGGCGTTTACCTGCGGTCATCGCCGTACGGCGTGCTAAGGATTGTTGTAGTGAGCGAACCACAGAAATATTGGAGGGAACACCTGAGGTTTGGAAACCCGCACGATGGCTTTTCCATTCAGTAATTTTATTGACTTGGTTTTTTTTGAGATTAGGTAGTGCCAAATCTTCAAACAGAATATCGAGGTATTCATCTTTGGAAATTTGGAACACGAAATCATCACTACCGTCACCATCAGCACTGGCCTCGCCTTCACCTGAGCCGCCGCTACCTTGTCCCCCTTTAGGGCGATCAATTTTATCGCCACGAATAAATTGGTCATTGCCCGGATGCACACGTTCACGCACGCCACCTTTGCCTTGATGAAACATCGGCTCTTTAATGTCGCGAGTCGGAATCGAGACATCTTCTCCAGACTCGGTATTCGTGATTGAGCGGCGGTTAACGGCATCCGCAACTGACTCTTTAATCTGCTCTTTGTAACGGCGTAAAAAGCGTTGTCGGTTGACTGTGCTTTTGTTTTTGCCGTTTAGCCTTCTGTCGATAAATTGCGCCATGAGCCTCTCCCTAATGACATCACCTCAAACTCGAGATCGAGTTTGTTGAGGGGGTGACCTACAGCCCAACAGCGATTCTGTGGGGTAGGTCCGTTGGTGGCGGTAGTTGCACTACCGCCGACCATTACACGGGATAAACACTATGAGGATTTACGTACTCGCAAGTACCACTCAGACAGCAAGCGGACTTGTTTTTCGGTGTATCCTTTTTCCATCATACGAGCGACGAAGTCATCGTGTTTCTTCTGATCGTCGGATGAGGTTTTAGCGTTAAAGGAGATGACGGGAAGCAGATCTTCAGTATTGGAGAACATCTTTTTCTCAATCACAGTGCGCAATTTCTCGTAGCTGGTCCACACTGGGTTTTGGCCATTGTTATTGGCACGTGCACGCAGTACGAAGTTCACGATTTCATTACGGAAATCTTTTGGATTGCTGATCCCCGCAGTTTTCTCAATTTTCTCCAATTCACTGTTGAGTGCTGAGCGGTCAAAAAGTTGGCCTGTCTCTGGGTCGCGATACTCTTGATCTTGAATCCAAAAGTCGGCGTAGGTCACATAGCGGTCAAAAATATTCTGACCGTACTCAGAGTAAGACTCTAAGTAAGCGGTTTGGATCTCTTTGCCAATGAATTCGACATAGCGTGGGATTAAGTAGCCTTTGAGGAACTCATTGTAGCGATCCGCGGTTTCTTGTGGGAACTGCTCACGTTCGACTTGCTGCTCGATAACGTAGAACAGATGCACTGGGTTCGCGGCAACTTCTGAGTGATCGAAGTTAAACACGCGAGACAGGATTTTGAATGCGAAACGAGTGGAAAGCCCTGACATGCCTTCATCAACTCCAGCGTAATCACGGTATTCCTGATAGCTTTTGGCTTTTGGATCGGTATCTTTCAGCGTTTCACCATCATAGACGCGCATCTTTGAGAACAAGGAAGAGTTTTC
>JBOFIW010000066.1:0-4199 GCA_051650365.1 Vibrio sp.
TTAAGCTAAATAAGCGTAGGGGGAGCCAGTCGAGCACTGCGAGAATGCGCACAGCAGGTAAACCAAAAGGTTGGTATATGGTGCGAGATGGTGACCAAGCACGAGACAATTCAGCGATTAAGCGATACACCAAAGCTCCGCTGCCACCAAACACGCCATACCAAAACAATACCCCAACCACATTGCGACCAAAACCCATAACGAGAGTTTCAACTCCGGCTTTTCCAAGCCCAAGCGCTGAAAGCGTTGTAGTTTGACGGTTTACAAAGGGTTGCAGCAGAGTACGCGCTTGCGGTTTGTCCTCTTTTGCCAGCGCTTGGGTGAGCTGACTACCTAGCGTTTCTTGGCGTCGCCAATCCAAGGCGAGTAGCAGCAGAGCTAAATCAAACAGTTGTGGCTGCCAGACTAACGGTTTGAGCGCCCAAAGTACGGCGATAGTTGGCAAAATCATTAATCCCCACGCGAGAGAACCCGAAATGAGGTTTTGGGTGTTACTGGCTGGTGTATTGACCTTACTGGCTAGCAGTTCGGCAAACTTGTGCCACAAAGTGACTGGGTGTACTGCATGAGGAATAGGTAGCAACAAATGAAACAGTAATGCGCCCCACATGACGAGGAGCGCACCATTGGCATAAAGGTGGGAAAACCAAGTTTCCATTAATCGACTCGCTTACTTGAGCAGTTCGACGATTTTCAGCACCATAGCTGAAGAGCTTTGTGCAGCTAGCGGCAGGAACTCTTCAAACGACAGTGGTGACTCTTTATCGGCAACGTCAGAAATCGCGCGAACCACAACAAATGGAATTTTGAATTGATGACAAGTTTGTGCAATCGCGGAGGCTTCCATTTCTACCGCAACAACGGTTGGGAAATGTTGACGGATAAAGCTTTGACGCTCAGCCGTGCACACAAACGCATCACCGGTACAGATAAGGCCACGAACGGCGTGAGTATCCGGTAATTGAGCCAGTGCTTGCTCTGCCACTGTCATTAATTTTTCGTCTGCTTTGAAGGCGGCAGGTTGGCCAGCCATTTGACCAATTTCATAACCAAATGCGGTCACATCCGCATCGTGGTGGCGAACTTCGCTTGAGATCACCACATCACCGACATCCAGGCTGGCATCAAAACCGCCGGCAGAGCCTGTGTTGATCACTACATCTGGTGCGTACTGGCTGATCAGCAAAGTTGTACCTAGTGCAGCGGCAACTTTACCGATTCCAGATTGCAGTAAAACCACGTCGACACCTTGGATTCGACCGCTGTAAAAAGTGCAACCGGCTTGGTTCACCTCTTGCACGTCTTCGATGAGATCTTTCAGGATGGCGACTTCTTGCTGCATTGCGCCGATGATGCCGATTTTCATAGGGGCTCTCTTTCATCTATCAATAGGAAAACAGGCCGCAGTGTAGCACGAGCGCCCTTAGCGGATCGAGGTTAGGGTTGCTCAAGTAGACCTGAGAGAGTGAGCTTTTCGCGTAACTCTTCGGTACGGCGGCGATTAACCCCAAAATCGCTGTAACCAATACGTGATTCTGAGCGCACCCATAAGTGATCCTGCTGAATGCTTAGTTCCAGATCATCGACAAAGCGAAATACACTCGAAGTACATTCGATACGCAAATATTGCCCATTCTTTTCTGCACTACTTGCTCCTGAGAGGGAGAGAGCGACGCGCTCCACTTGGTCAATGGTAACTCCGGGGCGCAAGATAAATGGCGCTAGGTTAAATTTATCGCGTTCATCTTGAGTAGAAACACAGTTAGGCTTGTTTGCACAAGGGATGGTTGTGCGGTCTTCCATTGGGGTAACTCCCTGACTACAGGCGGTAAGCGAAAAAGCAACAATAACAGCATAAAATGATGGATGCATGGTGATAAGTTCACTCTCATCTTGGTTATGCACTTCTTATTTAGCAGAGCTCGGTTGGAAGGGCATGTATCAATATATTTTGCGCTTATTATAGGTGGCAAATATAAAAAAGGATCCATAACACTATGAATCCTTTGTTGTTTGCGCAAATGTTCTCGTAAAAGTGTGAGCTAGAGTCCAAGATAGTCGAGAATTCCCTCAGCTGCCTTACGCCCTTCATCAATCGCTGTCACCACGAGATCGGAGCCGCGTACCGCATCACCACCGGCGAAAATTTTCGGGTTGGTGGTCTGATATTGATAGGTTTGCTGTGCTGGCGCTTTGATACGCCCCCACTGATCAAGCTCAACATCAAAGGGTTCTAACCAAGCCATTTTGTGTGGCTGGAAGCCAAACGCCATGATCACCGCATCGGCTGGCAATACGTGCTCGCTGCCTGTTACGGGTTCTGGTTTACGACGACCTGCGGCATCGGGTTCACCCAACGCGGTTTTGACCACTTTGACTCCGGTTACTTGCCCATGCGCATTGACTTCAATCGCAAGGGGTTGCAGGTTGAACATGAATTCCACGCCTTCTTCTTTGGCGTTTTTCACTTCACGACGTGAACCGGGCATGTTCTCTTCATCGCGGCGATAAGCACAAATCACGCGAGACGCGCCTTGGCGAATCGAAGTACGCACGCAGTCCATCGCCGTATCACCACCGCCGAGAACCACCACGTTTTTTCCTGCCATATCAATGAACGGTGTATCACTTGCAAGCCCCATCACTTTATAGGTATTGGAGATCAAAAACGGCAGTGCATCGTAAACACCAGAAGCATCTTCGTTGACTAATCCTGCACGCATGTATTGGTAGGTGCCGACGCCAAGAAATACCGAATCATACTCATCTAGCAGTTGTTGCAGTGTGATGTCTTGGCCGACTTCGACATTGAGGCGGAACTCGATACCCATTTCGCTGAAAATTCGGCGGCGGTTTTCCATCACGCCTTTTTCCAGCTTGAATGAGGGAATGCCAAAGGTGAGTAATCCGCCGATTTCTGGGTAACGATCAAACACCACAGGTTTTACCCCATTGCGCACCAGAATATCCGCTGCGGCAAGCCCAGCAGGGCCGGCGCCGATGATCGCTACTTTTTTATCCGTCCACACCACGTTGGACATGTCCGGTTTCCAACCCATTTCGAATGCGGTATCGGTAATGTATTTTTCGATATTACCAATCGTTACTGCGCCGAAATCGGCATTCAAGGTACATGATCCTTCGCACAGACGATCTTGTGGGCACACGCGGCCGCATACCTCAGGTAGGCTGTTGGTTTGATGCGATAATTCAGCCGCTTCAATAATGCGTCCTTCATTGGCCAGTTTCAGCCACTGTGGAATGTAGTTGTGCACTGGGCATTTCCATTCACAGTAAGGGTTACCACAATCGAGGCAGCGATCGGCCTGTGCGGTAGCTTGTTGCTTAGTAAAAGGCTCATAAATTTCGACAAATTCAATCTTGCGGATTTGCAGTGGCTTTTTCGCCGGATCCACACGACTGACATCTATAAATTGGTAAACGTTTTGGCTCATCAATCAGGCTCCTTCCAATTATTGTGCTTGCACGCGCAGTTCAGCTGCGCTGCGGCTCTGATGGCCGAGCAGGGTACGTAGGTCCGCTGCCTGTGGTTTAATCAGATAGAACTTCGGAATCCATTCATCAAAGTTCGCCAAAATCTGTTCTGCGTGTGCTGAACCGGTTTCTTCAAGATGCTCAGCAATCAGACCACGCAGATGTTCTTGGTGGATATACAGATCGGTCAATGCTACCGCTTCAACCGATTCATCATTGACGCGGCCTTGGAAATCGCCGTTCTCATCGAGTACGTAAGCAAAGCCGCCGGTCATGCCCGCGCCAAAGTTCACGCCCGTTGCACCCAAAATGGCGACGATACCTCCGGTCATGTATTCGCAGGCGTTATCACCGGCTCCTTCAATCACCGCAATAGTGCCGGAGTTGCGTACTGCGAAACGCTCGCCAGCTTTACCCGCAGCAAACAGTTTGCCGCCGGTTGCACCATACAAGCAGGTGTTACCAATAATGGTCGCTTCGTTACACACAAAAGCGGTACCTTGGTGAGGACGAATAACAATTTTGCCACCTGCCATGCCTTTACCCACATAGTCGTTGGCATCACCGGTTAGATACAGCTCAAGGCCACCAGCATTCCATACACCGAAAGATTGACCAGCCGTGCCGTTGAGTACGAGCTTGATCGGAGAGGTGGCCACACCCACGTTACCGTAGCGTTTGGCAATTTCTCCAGACAGGCGCGC
>JBOFIW010000067.1:0-17915 GCA_051650365.1 Vibrio sp.
AACGAGTGGAAAGCCCTGACATGCCTTCATCAACTCCAGCGTAATCACGGTATTCCTGATAGCTTTTGGCTTTTGGATCGGTATCTTTCAGCGTTTCACCATCATAGACGCGCATCTTTGAGAACAAGGAAGAGTTTTCCGGCACTTTCAGGCGTGATAGCACGCTAAATTGTGCCAGTAGTTCGAGCGTGCTTGGTGCACAAGGAGCCTTAGACAGTTCACTGTGATCCAGCAGTTTTTGGTAGATCTTAATTTCTCCCGAAACACGTAGGCAGTAAGGAACTTTCACTATGTAGACTCGGTCTAGGAACGCTTCGTTGTTTTTATTGTTACGGAAAGTCTGCCATTCAGATTCATTAGAGTGTGCGAGGATCATGCCATCAAACGGTAACGCAGAAAGCCCTTCAGTACCGTTATAGTTACCTTCTTGGGTCGCAGTTAGTAGTGGGTGTAGCACTTTAATCGGTGCTTTGAACATTTCCACGAATTCCATTAAACCTTGGTTGGCACGGCACAGTGCACCAGAATAGCTGTAGGCATCTGGGTCATCTTGAGAAAAGTGTTCGAGTTTACGGATATCGACTTTACCAACCAAAGAGGAAATATCTTGGTTGTTCTCATCACCCGGCTCAGTCTTGGCTACCGCAATTTGATCCAAAATGGATGGGCGCACTTTCACCACTTTGAACTTGGTAATATCACCACCAAATTCATGCAGGCGTTTAGCTGCCCAAGGTGACATGATGGAGCGCAAGTAACGACGATCAATGCCGTATTCTTGTTTGAGCAGTTCGCCATCCTCATTCACATCAAATAGACAGAAGGGATGGTCGTTAACTGGGCTGCGTTGGCCGTTGGCTGACAACACATAAATTGGCATTTGTTGCATCAAGGCTTTGAGCTTTTCTGCTAGTGATGATTTACCACCGCCCACAGGGCCGAGTAAATACAGAATCTGTTTACGTTCTTCCAAACCTTGCGCAGCATGTTTGAGGTAAGCGACGATCTGTTCTATGGCTTCTTCCATACCATAAAAATCTTCGAAGGTTTTATAACGAGCAATCACTCGATTGGAAAAAATGCGGCTAAGGCGCGAGTGTTTGGATGTATCAATCATCTCGGGTTCGCCGATAGCCATCAACAAGCGCTCTGCGGCATTGGCATAAGCACTTTTGTTTTCTTTACACAGAGCTAGAAAATCCTGAATGGACAGCTCTTCATCCTTGGCGGCTTCATAGCGTGCCTGAAAGTGTTCAAAAATACTCATAGTTGTTTCCCCTTTGAAAATGTCATGACGACATACAACCGCTGTATACAAATTCCTAACAATTTAAGCCTAGTCTGTAATCTACTCTTTTGCTTAAGAATTATGGTTTTATTTCAAAATCGTGATTTGGGGTTCGCTTAAAAAGCAAGGGGACGAAGAGGAGGCGAAGTGGTGGGCAAATCACAAAATAAAAGCTGGCATAGAGCCAGCTTTATAGAATAAAAAGGTGCTGAATGCGGGAATTAGGCGTTCATGATTTGACGCAATTCATTGGCCGACAGATGGTACTGACGTGGGCAGTTGCGCCAAGTAGTCAGCATGCGGCGGTATTTCGCTAGCATAGGCATTTGGCTGTTGAAATGGTGATCGCCTTTATCAAATTGTGGGTATAAACCTTCAGAATCCACCAAAAAGCGCACATAGTTTGCCAGTGGAGCTTCGGTTGCCATATCAAAACCAAGGAAAGTTAGACGACGCTGGTCAACATCTTTACGTGCTGCATCATCTAGCATACGGTTGGATTCTTGCATCGCATGATACATCTCCATGATGTCGATAATTTCACGGCATTCTGTTTCAGGCAGACAGCCAAACTCACGGTTCAGCTCACGCATTTGTAGTTCATAACCACGTTCAACAATTGTTTGTAAACGCTTGTATTTATTTGCGTTGTTTGGGTCAAGTTGTGACATAAGGAAATATTGGTTCGATAGGATCAAGCGCTGAGCGTTGGTCATTTCCATGTAAAGCCTCACTTCAAATCAGAGTTATTATTTTGCTGATTTAAGGTTAACAGCATTGGTGCTAAGTGAAACATGATCTCAACACGGTTTTAATAGTGAAAGCACAAAAAAACAGCATGCTTAATGACGATGATAGTGGTTATATAAATAATCGCGATCGGAAAACACGCGTAGCCATTCGGGGCGGAATACGGCCAAAATCGCTAGCGCCATGCCGTTGAGCAGACCTTCAGGAAAGACAAGCAATGGAACAAAAATTAGATAGTTATCTGTGATGGTCATCCAGTCATAAGTTCCCAACTGCCAGATATAGAGGGAGTTGATCAGAAGATGCAGACTTCCGGTTAAACCAGCATTAAAAAAGCCCGCCACAAAAATAAACACAAAGATATTTCTGGGCAGATAGTGGTAGCTTAAGGCGAAAACCGAGTAGCTGATCAATATCGGCAGTAGGCTAGAAAGAAGCAGATATTCCGGCAAGGCTGCAAAGCTCATTTTGCCAACGAGAGCTAGAGCTGTGGTAACAGGTATGGTGATAATAAAGGCACTGCGCCAACCGTACATCATAGTGAGTGTGGTTAAGGCGAGAAAATGAATAGTCAACTCCTCTTTAACACTGGCTTGGGCTGACCAAAGTAAAAACAAGCCAAGCATCACGAAATAGGTGAGATGCTGGAAGGATTTGTCATTACGAAATTTTGGCCATAGTACGTACTGGCTATCTTTTCTCACACAGAGCAAGACGGCCACAAGCACAATGGTTGAAGTGATTTGGTTTAATTCCAATCGAGCTACCTAAAAAAATACCAACCTGAGGTTGGTATTTTTTATGATCACGCTGTGATATTGAATCAGTATTTTACGTTTGAGTGATACTGCTCAAGAATTGCTACGATGTTATCCATGGTTTCTTTGCTTGGTGGATTCACGCCTTCTAATGGATATTCTTCACCCATGGCTTCCCATTTGTGAGCACCAAGTTTGTGGTAAGGCAGCAACTCAATCTTCTCAATGTTTTCCATATCTTTAATGAACTCACCAAGTTGATGGGCTGATGCTTCATCATCGGTATAACCCGGAACGACCACATAACGTAGCCAAGTTTTTTGGCCAATTTGATGTAGGTAACGTGCAAAATCCAGAGTACGTTTATTAGAAACCCCAATCAGATCTTGGTGAATTTCATCATTCATCTGTTTGATATCGAGCATCACCAGATCGGTTGCTTCTAACACCTCATCAATTACAGGAGTAAATTTGCGAATGTAGCCATTGGTATCCAAACAGGTGTGAATACCCTCATCTTTTGCTGCACGGAACAAATCACGCACAAATTCCGGTTGCAGCATAGCTTCGCCACCGGAACACGTGATACCGCCACCAGAAGCATTCATAAAATGGCGATAAGATTTCGCTTCTTTGATGATTTCCTCAACCGTAACTTCACGACCCGTGTGGGTATCCCATGTATCTCGGTTATGGCAATACTTACAGCGAAACAGGCACCCTTGCAGGAACACAATAAAACGGATTCCGGGGCCATCAACAGTGCCACAAGATTCGAAAGAATGAATTCGACCAATGGTAGACATGAGCGCTTCTCAGTTATGTAATTTGGGCGTTATTTTATTACAAATAGCAGGGATTAAATAGGTTTATCTCCCGGTTAATTTGCTGCATCTCTAGAGCTAGCAAGGCCTGGCACTCCATTGATGGTACATGTTCTATTGGTGAACTCATCTTTTCAGCGTTTAAAAGAAGGCATACAGAGAGAGGCTGCCAGTGCTACTGTAGGACTCTTTATCTTCTTTAAACTCGTTGCTATTGGCGGTAAGAGTGAAACTTGCACCCACATGGCGGCTATACATGGCAAATCCGAGGACGGCTGTCGCTTGCCAATGTTCCACATTTACTTGGTAATATTCAGCTGGATGCTCTAAGCCCTCCAGTGGGCGGTCTCCTTCAATGGTGACATCGTTAAAGCGATAGCGCCCTTCGATACCTGAAAAGAAGAACCAACCACGATCTGAAGCCCCGATCATGCCCGCTGAGAACGGATTTTCAGCTGAGATATTCGCAGAGCCAAAACTGCCGGCGAGATCAGACCCCCAACGCCACATCAAACCGGTAGAAATATCGCTGCGGAAATTGCCCACGTTGATTTCGGAGATGTTAGAGAGCTCCCACTCCGTATTAAACAGCGCACCATAACGCCACCAATTAAAGTGCGAACGATAACCCAAGCTACCAACAAATTTGTCTTCGACTTGATAAGCCCAGCCATTGGGGTCATCTGACTTAGTAATGCCGTGGACTATTTTTTGGGCATCCTCAGATAGAGCACTTTCCCCTGTCATGCCGAGGGTTAGGTTGAAACGCTGAGATTGCTGAGGATTAAGACTGATGTAGTTAAACTCGGTATGCAGATAGCCAGCGTAAGGGCGTTCATTGGGCTGTGGTGTGGTTAACTCGATGTCAGAGGGTGTCCACATTTTGTGACCGAGAGTAAACTCCCACTTATCTAGGCTAGGGGCACCCCAAATGGATAAGCTCAGTGGCTGAGTTAACCAATTGGGTGCAATGGCCCCAGAGGTATAGCTAAGGAATAAACCGTTGGTGTAATTTTGGTCAACGCCGAACACACCGTCATTATCGACGCTGAGAATAAATGTAGGTGTTTGAGCAGCTATGGCTGCACTGCTGAACAACCATAATGGGAAAATACGGATAAATTTCATAAGGTATAGGTAACTTTGTGTACTTCAAAAGTTAAATTTCGGCAGCTATGTTGACGCATTCTTAGTAAGAAAACCAGTTAAGAACAGAATAAGTGTGCGTTTAGAAACAGTAATTTATTTTAAAAATACGGAAATAAAAAAAGAAAGCCCTGTCGTGTACGACAGGGCTTTCATTAGAGCTTACTCAATCTTATAGAGATTCAGTGAAAGTACGTGCGATAACGTCTTGTTGCTGTTCAGCAGTCAGAGAGTTAAAGCGAACTGCGTATCCAGATACACGGATAGTTAGCTGTGGGTACTTCTCTGGGTGCTTAACTGCGTCTAACAGCGTGTCACGGTTTAGAACGTTTACGTTCAAGTGTTGACCGCCTTCGATGCCTGCTTCGTGGTGGAAGTAACCATCCATCAGACCAGCAAGGTTAGCACGTTGTGACCCTTCATCTTTACCAAGTGCGTTAGGTACGATAGAGAAGGTGTAAGAGATACCGTCTTTCGCGTGAGCAAATGGTAGTTTACCTACTGAAGTCAGAGAAGCGACTGCACCTTTCTCGTCACGACCATGCATTGGGTTTGCACCCGGTGCGAATGGAGCACCTGCACGACGGCCATCTGGTGTGTTACCTGTTTTCTTACCGTATACCACGTTTGAAGTGATAGTCAGGATAGACTGAGTTGGTACTGCATCACGGTAAGTTTTCAGTGAACGGATCTTGTTCATGAAACGCTCAACCAATTCACATGCAATGTCATCAACGCGTGAATCGTTGTTACCGAATTTAGGGTAATCGCCTTCGATAGTGAAATCGACTGCTACACCATCTTCGTCACGAACTGGTTTAACTTTCGCGAACTTAATTGCAGACAGAGAGTCAGCAGCCACAGACAGACCTGCGATACCACATGCCATAGTACGACGTACATCACGATCATGCAGAGCCATCAGAGCCGCTTCGTAGCTGTACTTGTCATGCATGAAGTGGATGCTGTTCAGTGCAGTGACGTATTGTTTTGCCAACCAATCCATGAAGTGATCTAGCTTGCCCCATACATCGTCGAAGTCCAGAACTTCGTCCATGATCTTAGGCATTTTTGGACCTACTTGGATTTTCAGTTTCTCATCCACACCGCCGTTGATTACGTACAGCAGAGTTTTTGCAAGGTTTGCACGAGCACCGAAGAATTGCATGTGTTTACCAATTACCATTGGAGATACACAACATGCGATGGCGTAGTCATCAGATTCGAAGTCTGGACGCATCAGGTCATCGTTTTCGTACTGGATAGAAGAAGTATCAATAGATACTTTTGCACAGAACTTCTTGAAGCCTTCAGGCAGTTGCTCAGACCAAAGAACAGTGATGTTTGGCTCTGGAGATGGACCCATGGTGTACAGTGAGTTCAGGAAGCGGAAGTTAGTACGTGTTACCAACGTACGGCCGTCCAGACCCATACCACCCATAGATTCAGTTGCCCAAATTGGGTCACCAGAGAATAGCTCATCGTACTCAGGAGTACGTAGGAAACGAACCATACGCAGCTTCATTACGAAGTGGTCGATCATTTCTTGTGCTTCGTCTTCAGTGATTTTGCCTGCTTTCATGTCACGTTCAATGAACACGTCTAGGAAAGTAGAAGTACGACCAAGAGACATCGCAGCGCCGTTTTGAGACTTAACTGCCGCTAGGTAACCAAAGTAAGTCCATTGGATCGCTTCTTGTGCAGTTTCTGCTGGGCGAGAAATATCGTAACCGTATTTCGCAGCCATCTCTTTCATTTGGCCTAGAGCACGGTGTTGTTCTGCAATCTCTTCACGCAGTTGCATGGTCATTTGCAGATCTTCGCCGTTTTCGAATTTTTCCTGTAGAGACTTGAACTGAGCCAGTTTGTCTTTCATCAGGAAGTCGATACCGTACAGAGCCACACGACGGTAGTCACCGATAATACGACCACGGCCGTACGCATCTGGAAGACCAGTCAGAACGCCTGATTTACGACAAGCCAGAATTTCTGGAGTGTAGATGTCGAATACACCGGCGTTGTGTGTTTTGCGGTATTCAGAGTAAATTTTTGAAACTTGAGGATCCAGTTCACGACCGTATGCCTTGCATGAACCTTCCACCATACGGATACCACCGTTAGGGATGATTGCACGTTTCAGTGGAGCGTCAGTTTGTAGACCAACGATCTTTTCAAGATCTTTGTTGATGTAGCCAGCATCGTGAGCTGTGATGGTAGAGATAAGAGAAGTGTCGAAGTCAACAGGAGCGTGAGTTGAGTTTTCCTGTCTGATGCCTTCCATTACTTTGTCCCAAAGCTTGTTGGTTGCTTCAGTACCTTCAGAAACTAGGAAAGATTCGTCGCCTTCGTACGGTGTGTAGTTCTTTTGAATAAAATCACGAACGTTAACTTCGTTTTGCCAGTCACCCGCTGCAAAACCTTCCCAAGCTTTAGCAAATTGCTCTGCCATGACATACCTACCTTTATGAGTAGAAAAAACACGTACTGTTTTCGCCGTTGAGCCAGCTATCCCCGAGGGGAGCAGTACACTCTTCAATAACGATATTCAAATGCAATCAGCTACTGTTTGAATATGAATATCGCTATTAGTTCCATTTAATGTAGTTACTCTACACTAAAAAAATTTCGTAAACCTTAAACTAAATCAATAAAAGTTAAAAGTTTAAAATAAAGTTTGGGTAGCGCAGACAGCGCTACCCAAATAAAAGTGGTTTTACAACCAAGCCTGTAAGCCGTACTGGCTTTCCAGCATACCTACCGCAAGCATAGCAACCAAACAGATGATTAGCACACCACCTGGAATCACCACTTTATCTACGAATGACAATTTTGCAGCGCGCTCTTTGTCACCAATGAGTCCGTTATTATCCAGAAGCATAGTCAGAGCCCAAGCCAATACAGGGTTTACTACTGCTGAGCCAAAGATACAGATACCTGCTGCCTGTGAATCTTTGGTGTTTTTGATCATCTGCATACCCGCTTCAAGTAACGGCAAGAATACCCCTACTAGCAGAGCACAGCGCATCACAGGAGGCCATACCGCCGCATCCATTGGGAAACCAAGGATGGCAATGGTCATCACTAAACAGCCTAGAATGATCGCACCGCCAGGAATGGGGCGTTTCGCAATCGCTGCGGGGATCATGTATGTGCCCCAAGAGGATGTAATGTTACCACCACCCAATGCAGTACCGACCATTTGGCGGATAGAGCACATGGTCATAGTGTCATCCACATCCATTAGTACTTTCTCTGTACGTTTTGGATAGTTTAGTTCTTGGAAGATACGGTGTCCTAGGAAGTCTGGTGACCACATAGCAACAGCAAGGATCGCGAATGGTAGTGACGCGATGAAGTGTTGTAACGTTGGCATGCCTAGCATCCAACCTTGCTCAGTACTTCCCCACCAGTAGACAGGGTTTAGGTTAGGTAAGCCGATTTGGGTTTCAAACTTCAGGTCAAAACCTGCACCTAACGCGAGAGCAATCACTAGCCCAGTAAAGGCACACACAGGAATGGCCAACCAACGTAGGTTAAATTTAGCCAGTAGTGCGTAAATCACTATGTTTACACCCAGTACGACTAAGCCGATATAACCCATACTGCCAGCCGCTATGTCCGCAGACTGAAGGCCTACCGCCCACTCTTGTATTGAGGTGATTTGGCTCATTGTTCCGGTAAAACCGAGGAAGATCAGCAAGCCACCCGCCGTGCCTTCAGAGGTGAGGTTGACCAGTTTGGAACCACCTTTGAAGTAGCTGAGTAGAAGACCGAAGACGCCAAGAAGAATTGCAAGAGCGAGGGGGTGAGCGCCGGCCAGAGCGATTGAACCAATTAGCGGGATCATCGGACCATGGTTACCCGCTAGATTAGCTCGTGGATTGAGGAAACCAGAGGCAATTACACAGAAGAAAAGAGCTGGGAAAAGCATTTCTACACGAGCGACTTCGATAGCGAATTCTTTGCCCAAGTTAATGTGATCCCATGCTTGAGTGAGGCCATCGGCCCAAGACATCATTACCGCGGAGTACATTGAAATAATGCCGATGGTTCCCGCTAGTGCAGGAACTAAATCCTCTAGTTCAAAGCGGAAATCTCGCCCTGGTAAGTTGAGGCCAAAACGGCGTGGCTTCATGATTTGTAGTTCATGATCCAGATATTCTGAGCGAGTCGCAAACTCAGACGCAGGACGGTGAAGCTCCTGATAGCTTTTCGTCTCAATGTCTGAGCGCTCGTTGTTCATAACGTCTGACATATGATTCCTCATATTTGTAAAAGTAAGTAATTCAGTTGTGAATACTGTTTAATTTCATGAATGAAAAGGTGTTAAATCCTGGCTGGCACAAGCCTAATGAGCACAACTAACACAAATACTGATCATTTTTATGACCTTATATTTGCGGCGAGTTTATCGTGCTTATTAATAAGGACGATTGATCTTGATCACTTTACGAAAAGATATGAAAGAAAACTACATATGCCCCGTGATATCAAGCACATAGGATGCTTTCTATTTGAAATATTTTTTCATCTTGCGAGTTTTATTACGTTTTGGAGAGTGGTCGAAGGTAGAAAACCTCGGGATTATGAATTAATAAAAGAGCAAGGAAACATGAATAGTGTCTTTTGTTAAAGAAATATTAACAATTTTTGTTGCCAAAATGACTAATTATCTCGTTTTTCAAGATTTATTCACTTAATGTTGCATTATTGTGCAAATTAAATGGTTGTTCAGTCAAGTTTTGCAGGTTAATAAT
Organism: Vibrio sp.; assembly: GCA_051650365.1. GTDB lineage: Bacteria > Pseudomonadota > Gammaproteobacteria > Enterobacterales > Vibrionaceae > Vibrio. Next base: position 9,524 of record JBOFIW010000067.1, read on the forward strand.
TTGTTGCTCTTGTCTGGGTTGGATGTTAGTTTGTTGCAAAAGTGAACAAAGACGTTCATCGACAGTGAACAGGGAGCGTTAGCGCATGACGGATGTACCCGCGCTTGAGATTAAAAATCTACATAAAACTTTTGGTCAGAATGAAGTACTGAAAGGTATCTCACTTCAGGCACGTAAAGGCGATGTCATTTCCATTATCGGCTCGTCAGGCTCTGGCAAAAGCACCTTTCTTCGCTGTATCAATTTATTAGAAACGCCAACTTCTGGTGAGATTTGGGTTAAAGGTGAATTGATCCAAATGAAAACCTCGCGTCAAGGCATAGTACAACCTGCCAAAGAGAAACAAGTTCAGCGTATTCGTTCGCGCTTAGCTATGGTGTTCCAGAGCTTTAACCTGTGGTCACATATGACTGTGCTAGAAAACGTCATTGAAGCACCTGTTCATGTGTTGGGAGTGCCTAAAGCTCAAGCCATTGAGCAGGCCGAGCGATTATTGCAGAAAGTGGGGCTCTACGAGCGCAAAGATTATTACCCAGGCCATCTTTCCGGTGGTCAGCAACAACGTGCCGCTATTGCAAGGGCTCTTGCCGTTGAGCCTGAAGTCATGTTGTTTGATGAGCCGACTTCTGCACTCGATCCTGAGTTGGTTGGGGAAGTCTTAGGCGTTATGCGAGATCTGGCTGAAGAAGGCCGCACTATGCTGGTGGTCACTCACGAAATGGCTTTTGCTCGTGATGTCTCAAATCATGTGATGTTCTTGCACCAAGGAAAAGTGGAAGAGCAGGGTAAGCCGGAAAAACTGTTTAAAAATCCCGATTCAGAACGGTTAAAACAGTTTATTTCGTCTATTTATTAAGCATTAAAAACATCGAGCGATGAATTTTTCAGCACGGGTTTGACTCTGTTTAGCGCAGAGCAAAGTCTTGCTTGTTAATCGAAACCGATGACTGAACACAACAATAAACTCAATAGTAAACACAACATAAAGACAAACAATCACAGGAGTATGGATATGAAGAAGTGGTTAGTTGCTACAGCCTTAATCGCGACAACAATTAGTGGTGTAACGCAAGCTAAAGAATGGAAAACGGTGCGTTTTGGTATTGAAGGCGCTTACCCTCCATTCAGTTGGACGGAAGCAGATGGTTCACTCAAAGGATTTGATGTGGACATGGCTAATGCGCTTTGTACTGAGATGAAAGTCGAGTGCAAAATTGTGCCGCAAGATTGGGATGGCATTATCCCGTCACTTTTAGCTCGGAAATACGATGCGATTATTGCTGCAATGTCTATCACTGAAGAGCGTAAGAAAAAGGTCGATTTCACGGGGAAATATGCCCTTATTCCAAACAAGTACATTGCCAAAAAAGGTGCGAACCTTGCTTTTACTAAAGAAGGTTTAAAAGGTGTGAAAATCGGTGTGCAACGTGCGACGACTCATGACAAATACATCTCCGATAACTATGGTGATGCTGTAGATATTGTTCGTTATGGCTCGTTCGATGAAGCATATCTAGATTTGGCGAACGGTCGTATTGCTGCCGTGTTGGGTGATGCTTCGGCACTTGAAGAAGGCGTACTGAACAAGGCGGGTGGTGATGCTTATGAATTTGTGGGCCCTTCACTGACTGATCCTAAATGGTTCGGGGAAGGTTTTGGTATTGCCGTTCGTAAGCAGGATAAAGATTTGACTGAAAAGCTCAACGCTGCGATCACTTCACTGCGTGAAAAGGGCATTTATCAGCAAATTGAAGCGAAATACTTCAAATATGACGTGTACGGCGATTAATTCGCAGAGAAGTCATATTCAAGGATAGCTTTTAACTTCCTGCATCCGGATTGTTGGCCGCTCGTTCCTGATGTCACCAACAATCCGGTCTTTACCCACAGGGAACGAGTATGCTGGATTTGCAAGGTTATGAGGCCTCGATTGCTAAAGGGGCACTTGTCACAATTGAGGTTGCACTACTCTCACTGCTACTGGCAGTGGTTTTAGGCATGCTTGGGGCTTTGGCGAAGATGGCGCCATACCGCTGGGCACGCTGGATAGCAACACTCTATACCACTATCATTCGTGGTATTCCTGATTTAGTACTGATGATGCTGATTTTCTTCGGTGGTCAAATACTGTTGAATAATGGACTCAGTAGCTTCAATGAGTTTCTCAACCAATGGTTTACTGAACGAGATCCCAACCATGAGTGGGTATCTTACTTGCCGGACTATATCGACGTGAGCCCATTTGTTGCCGGAGTACTGACCATAGGGTTCATTTTCGGAGCCTATATGGCGGAAACATTTCGTGGTGCGATTCTCGCGGTTGATAAAGGTGAGCTAGAAGCGGCAAAAGCCTATGGTATGAGTTCTTTGATGAGCTTTCGCCGTATTTTGTTGCCGCAGATGATTCGTCACGCGATACCTGGGTTTGGAAATAACTGGTTAGTGCTGCTGAAAACCACAGCGTTAGTCTCAATTATCGGCCTTGAAGATATGGTGCGTATTAGCTCCTTAGCGGCAGGTTCGACCAAAATGCCGTTTACGTTCTACATGGCAGTGGCCATTATCTTCTTGTTTTTTACCAGTGTGTCTACCGGTTTACTCAAACTGATAGAACGTAGATTCAGTATACATACGAGGTAAACATGGATTTTTCTCTGATCATCGAAAGTTTACCCGTTTACTTAAGCGGCTTATGGACCACGGTATGGCTAGTCAGCCTCTCCTTAGTTATAGGCTTGATGTGTGCTATCCCTTTGGCCATTGCTAGAAATAGCAAGCAGAAGTTGCTGAGCTATCCAGCTTGGTGTTACATCTACTTTTTGCGCGGAACGCCACTTTTGGTGCAGTTATATCTGATTTATTACGGTATGGATCAATGGTTTCCGGTTAAAGGAACCTTATGGGAACACGCATGGTTCTGTGCTTTAGTCGCTTTTATTTTGAATACATCGGCCTACACAGCAGAAATCATTCGCGGTGCGATCAATGGTTTACCCAAAGGTGAAGTTGAAGCAGCAAAAGCCTATGGGATGAGCCGCTTGCAGACGTATAAGAGAATTATTCTGCCTAGCGCACTGCGTCGTGCATTACCCGCTTACAGTAATGAAGTGATTTTCATGCTACACGGAAGTGCAGTTGCAGGGATAGTCACCATTATGGATTTAACAGGGGCAGCTCGTTTAGTGAACTCCCGTTACTATGCCCCATTTGAAGCCTTTTTGAGTGCAGGACTGTTTTATATGGCTCTGACATTCATCATTTTGTGGTGCTTTAAGCAGGCTGAAAAGCGGTTTCTGGCTTATTTAAGACCATTGAGCTGAATAAAAATCCCCATCGCCAATCGACGGGGATGTAACTTTAACCACTATGGGCAAATGGATTACTTGAATGTTGCCCAGATTGGTGCGTGATCGGAAGGCTTGTCGATGCCGCGCAGTTCATAATCGATCCCGGCTTCTTGACAGGTTTCGGCAAGCGTCGGCGTTGCCAAAATTACATCAATACGCAGGCCTCGGTTGTCATCAAAGCCACGTGAGCGGTAATCAAACCACGAAAACTGATCGCTAACTTCTGGATGGAGTTGACGGAAAGTATCAACTAGCCCCCAATCCATTAAGGTTTGCAGCCATTCACGTTCTTCAGGTTGGAATGAACATTTTCCGGTTTGTAGCCAGCGTTTGCGGTTGGCTTCACCGATACCAATATCCAGATCGAGTGGGCTGATATTGATATCACCCATAACAACCAGACGTTCTGTATTGCTACGGTGTTCACGAAGATAAGTCATTAAGTCACGGTAAAACTGGCGCTTATATGGAAATTTGGTTTCGTGCTCTACGTTGTCGCCTTGAGGGAAATAACCGTTAAGAATTGTGGTTTTATTGCCATCTTCGTCGGTAAATGTCGCCATGATCATACGTTTTTGGTGCTCTTCACTGTCAGTTGGGAAGCCTTTAATGACTTCCAGCGGTGTCTGCTTACATAGAATAGCTACACCATAATGAGCTTTCTGACCGTGGAAATAGACTTGATACCCCATGGCTTCGACCTCTGCACGAGGAAAAGCGTCATCATGGACTTTGATTTCTTGTAAACCAATCACATCGGGTTGGTGTTTGTCGATCAGGGCTTGCAGTTGGTGCAATCTGGCTCTGAGTCCATTTATGTTGAAACTGATGACTTTCATTGTGATTCCTTTTGATTGACTTAGGGGCCGATGTTATCACCTAAGCTCTGGATAACAAGTACGAAGCATTTCGAGTTCGAAAGTTAATGATCTAGGTAAAACAAAGGTAATCAAATTGTTGTTAAAAATAATCAATAGACTTATTTTTAACGTTATCAAGATATTCGTATTTAAAACGCAAACATAAGGATGTTGTATGCGCCATATTTCAGTTCAGTGGAAAATTACACTACTTGCAGGGCTCTGTTTAGTTCTTACTTCTATCGCACTCATTACATTCTCGATCAATAACGCATTGACTAGCCAGCAGACTGCAAAGCAACAGAGTGCAGAATCGGTAATTAATAAATCTCAGCAACTGCTGCAAACTGGTGCACTATTAAATGCTACTGAAATTTCTGAATATCTTAGTGAAGCTATGTATCGCGCTGAGATGTTGGCATCCAGTGCGCTGTTTTTGAAAAACAATTCAGAAGAGAACTTCGGTGAAAGTGAAGTGTTACGTACTTCACTCGATGAAATGGTACGTAAATCAGTGTTGAATTTCGACACGATAGAAGGCGCTTATTTGGTATTTCGCCCCAACATGCTCGATAACGAAGACTCCAACTACATCAATGCTGATTATGTTGGCTCAAACGACATTGGCCAGTTTGCAGCGTATTGGACAAAAGCTGAAAATGGGCAAAACGTGGTTTCTCGCGTTCTGACTCAAGCGCAATTGACACAAGATTTGGATAAGGAGCGCTTTGTTTGTCCATTGGAAAAGGCGGCGCCTTGTATCACCTCGCCCAGAATGGTAGAGCTTGAGGCTGGGCGCTATCTTGCCGCTTCCCTCTCTGTACCCATTTTAATTGATGGGGTGGCGATTGGCTTTTATGGCATTGATCTTACACTCGCACCACTGATCGCCATTACAAAAAAATCGGATAGCAATTTATTTAATGGCCAAGGCAAAGTTTCTATTGTCAGTCAAAACAATGTACTCGTTGCAAGTGATGATTCTAAAGTAACCTTGGGCAGCACTTTCCAGAGTGAACATTTACCACGGGCGGTTGTAGATTCATTATTAAAAACAGGGCAAGTATCCACTCAATGGAGTAACGATGAGCAATGGCTGGTGGTGTTTGCTCCAGTCACGATTGCGAACCAAAACTGGGGTGTGATCTTTGAAATGCCTCGCCAAAGCGTAATGCAAGATGCCGAACATCTAGACCAAGTATTAACCGAACAATTGGAAAGCGGCATGCGCAGTGAATTGTTGGTAGGCATTATTATGGTGTTAATCGGTTTAGGGGTTATCACTTTAATGGCGATGCGTTTAGTCAAACCTATTCGTGCAGTGGCAGAGAGATTACAAGATATTTCATCAGGGGAGGGGGACTTAACTCAGCGTTTGCATGTGGCATCCTCAGATGAAATTGGTCAGTTAGCACAAGGTTTTAATCTGTTTATTGATAAGTTGCAGCCTATTATTCGCCGTGTTGTCGAGAATACAGGGAAAGTAGTGGAAACTACTGAGCAGGCAAAAATGACAGTGGCTTCAACGCGCAGTAGCAGTGAAGCTCAGTTTAAGGAAGTCGATAGTGTGGCAACGGCAGCAGAGGAAATGACACAGACCTCGGCTAATGTGGTGGAGAATGCACAGAAAGCAGTTAATGCCGCTAGTGAGGCGCAGTTGGCGGCCCAAACCGGTGAAAAAGTGATCCTTTGTTCACAAGCCCAAATGACGCAGTTGGTTGATAGAATGAGCCTAGCAGTTCCTGTTGTTGAAGATCTCGCTCGTAATAACGCAGGAATTATTGAAATATTAACGGTGATTGAGGGTATTTCTGAACAAACTAACTTACTTGCACTTAACGCGGCTATTGAAGCTGCGCGAGCCGGAGAACAGGGACGAGGGTTTGCGGTCGTTGCGGATGAAGTAAGAAAGCTTGCTAGTCGAACCCAAGCTTCAGTGGGAGAAATACGTACTGTGATTTCGAAAGTTGAGCAGGGCACTCAAGAGGTTGTCGAGGCAATCCGAGGTAGTAACGAAACGGCGAAAGTCACAGCAGATCAAGTTGCAGATGCGGTAATCCAATTAAATCATGTATTTACTGCCATTCATGCTATCAATGAAATGAATCATCAAATTGTGCATGCAGCACAGGATCAGCAAACCGTTTCCTCGCAAGTGACAGAAAGTGTGGTAAATATTCGTGATTTAAGTGCACAAATTTTAGCTGAAACTGAGACGTCTGAAAAAGTAGGCAAGCAGATTGCTCAATTGTCACTGGAACAGCAGGCTTTGGTTGCTCAGTTTAAAGTCGACTGATGTTTAAGTTAAGTTCACTTTCAGACGAGTGATTATTCGTCTGAAAGTGGGGCAGATAATTTATGCTCTAAATCGCGTTTGACGATCTCAAGCGCAGCAAGTGCCGTTTGTGGCTCAATACCGTGTGATTCCAATAAGTAGATCAGATCAACAGCGAGTTTGATTTCATCTGCTGCTTCATTCAGTGGAATAGACGAGGTCGACATCTATGCTTTTCTCTCCTGAGCGGTAATTCGCTTCTCAATTTTTGTTTTTGCTTCTCGGCAGCGACTAAGGCGCTGTTCTGCTTGCAACAGAGCTTGCTGAGCCAATGTTTTATTGGTCATAGAAGCTTGTTCTAGCAATATAGCCTTGTCACGGACTAAATCCATCAATCTACGTTCCCAATCTTGATGCTGAGCCAGCTCTTGGTAAAGCTCATTGATTGGCTTCTTGAAATAAGTGTATGGTTTGGGTTCTTTACGACGCACATTCTGTGTTGATAATTCACGAGTTAATGCCGAGATTTGCGCTAATAAACGTTCAGACAAATATTCTGCTCGCAAGGCAGTCAAACGCCCGCTTTCTTTTTCACGAATCAACGCTTGTAGAGTTGACTGTGTTTCTTCGACACAAGGTGTTAAAAGTTTGCCGTGGCAGTGAAACAAAACGTCATCAAATAAAGGCCGATGATGCTCACCACGCTGTCGATCAACCTGAGCAGCAGAAAGCTTTAATTCAGTGAGAATATTATGAAATTTCTCGTAACCGTCCATTAGCCAATCCACCATGCATCATAAGCTAGCTTACCCGCCAGTAGAGTGACGACTAGAATAAAGAGAGGGCGAATAAAGGGCGCACCAAAACGAATCGCGGAATGAGCGCCCACAAAGGCTCCTGCCATCAAGCAGACCCCCATAGTCAAACCTAATAACCAATCAATATGCCCAAGAATGGCAAATGTAACCAATGAAGTCAGGTTACTGGTCAAATTCATCGCTTTAGCCAGCCCTGAGGCAAAGAGAATATTAAAGCGATAAAGCGCCATTGAGCTAACCGTCCAAAAAGCTCCTGTGCCGGGCCCAGCAAGACCATCGTAGAAGCCAAGTCCCAAACCTTGCAGAATTTGTTTACGATTGAGCTTAGGGCAAGGGCTTGGAGTCGCTGTTTGCTGAGTCTGTATAGGGCGATGAAATACGGTATACAGTGCAGCTGCAAGGATTACTAATGGTAGAACTTTACGTAACCATTCGGTGCTAATCGCACTAACGGCTAGAGTACCCAATATTGCCCCAACCAAAGTGGCAATAAATGCTCGTTTCCAGCAAGCTGGATCAAATAGCTTTTCTCGGTAATAAGTCAAAGCCGCTGTTGAAGAAGCAAACGTTGCGGCCAATTTATTGGTTCCCAACGCTAAATGAGGTGGTAAGCCAAGTGAAAGCAAGGCTGGCACGGTGAGCATTCCCCCGCCGCCTGCCACGGCATCAATAAATCCAGCGATAAAAGCAACAAGAGCCAGCACCATGAACGTGGTGGGTTCTATCCATTCCATAAAAAGCGCAATCCTAATTGTAATTGGTTAATCGTTATTATCAGTATTCTATGGTGCGCTTAAACGGCGGTAAGGCATCCAACAGCGCTTTCCCATAACGTTTAGATACTACTCGCCGATCAAGGATGACCACTCTACCAGAATCCCTTTCCTTACGCAGCAAACGCCCAACAGACTGAATGAGCTTTTTACTGGCTTCAGGAACGGTGATCTGCATGAAGGGGTTACCCCCTAACTCTTGGATGTATTCTGCGTGAGCTTGTTCAACCGGTGAAGAGGGAACAGCAAAAGGTATTTTGGTTATGATTAAGTTTTCAAGGAGATCCCCTGGTAAATCAAGACCTTCCGAAAAGCTTCC
>JBOFIW010000068.1:0-2901 GCA_051650365.1 Vibrio sp.
CAAGGCCGTAAGATGTCGAAATCGATCGGTAACGTGGTTTCGCCACAAGATGTGACCAACAAGCTGGGTGCTGACATTCTGCGTCTGTGGGTTGCTTCAACCGATTACACTGGTGAAGTTGCGGTATCAGATGAGATCCTCAAGCGTTCTGCGGATGCGTACCGTCGTATTCGTAACACCGCACGTTTCTTCCTAGCGAACTTGAACGGCTTCAACCCAACCACAGACATCATTCCTGTTGAAGAAATGGTAGCGTTGGATCGTTGGGCAGTAGGTCGCGCACTGGCTGCTCAGCAAGAAATCATCCAAGCGTATCAGGATTACAACCTGCACGCGGTAGTACAGCGTTTGATGAACTTCTGTTCAATCGAGATGGGTTCATTCTATCTGGATGTGATCAAAGACCGTCAATACACAGCGAAACGTGGTGGCCATGCACAGCGTAGCTGTCAAACCGCACTGTTCTTCATCGTTGAAGCTCTGGTTCGTTGGATGGCGCCTATCATGTCATTCACAGCAGACGAAATTTGGAACGCAATGCCAGCGCAGAAAGCGGACGGCAGCGCACGTGACAAGTTTGTATTTACCACTGAATGGTTCGATGGCCTATTTGGTCTGGCTGAGGGGGAAGAGCTGAACAACGCGTTCTGGAATGATATTCAGAAAGTACGTGGTTCAGTCAACAAACTGCTAGAAAACGCCCGTAACGAAAAACTGATCGGTGGTTCACTGCAAGCAGAATTAGTACTGTTTGCTGATGATGCACTGGCGAGCAAGCTGGCGAAATTGGGCGATGAGCTGCGTTTTGTCCTGCTGACTTCAAAAGCAGTGGTGAAACCACTAGCTGAGAAGAGTGAGTCTGCGCACGCAACAGACATTGATGGCCTGTTTGTTCAAGTGAACAAAACGGAAGCTGAGAAGTGTGACCGTTGCTGGCACCACACTCCTGATGTAGGCACGATTGCTGGTCACACTACGATTTGTGGCCGCTGTGTGTCTAACGTCGAGGGTGAAGGTGAAGTACGCAAGTTTGCGTAACTTAGGCTAACCATCATGTCGAATTCGTCTCTGACTCTTAAACAATCTGGATTGCGCTGGCTGTGGCTGGCGCTCCTAGTGTTCATTGCTGACATCACGATCAAGTTAATTGTGATGGATAAGATGGGCTATGGTTGGGCAAACCGCATTGAAGTGTTGCCTTTCTTTAACCTGCTGTATGTGCATAACTATGGTGCGGCTTTTAGCTTTCTGAGTGATCAGGAAGGGTGGCAGCGCTGGCTATTTACGGGTATTGCCTTTATGGTCACCGGCATGCTCGCTTACTGGATGCGTCGCCTTCCTGCGAGTGATAAGTGGAATAATATTGCTTATGCGCTGATCATTGGCGGTGCTGTGGGTAATGTGTTCGATCGCATCGTACATGGTTTTGTGGTCGATTATCTCGATTTTTATTGGGGTACTTACCATTGGCCTGCGTTCAATCTGGCGGATAGCGCGATCTGTATCGGTGCCGCGATGATCATCTTAGATGGGTTTCTTGCGAAGAAAAGTTCGCCTAGCCAATCTTAAGCGTATTGCTCTACGGCAAACTGAACAAGGTAAATAACCACAAGCGCCGTCCGTTGATTCGGAGGGCGCTTTTTACTATAAAGACTGTGCTTTTGGTCAGTCATTTTCCGCGCTTGTTGAGCGGTGTTCGTCAAATAGTTCGTCAAACGATAACAAGGTAGTGATAACGTGAACCCTATTGCCCCTAATTCTGCAGTTACTCTGCACTTTACGATTAAGCTCAAAGATGGCTCACTCGCCGATAGTACTCATAATCAAGGAAAACCGGCCAAGTTGGTGATGGGGGATGGCAGCCTAAGCCCGAACTTTGAACAGTGTTTGCTTGGTATGCTGCCGGGTGAAAAGAAATCGCTTTCTCTTGCCGCGCAAGATGCGTTCGGCGCACCTAATCCTGATCACATTCATTATATGGATCGCAGTAAGTTTATCGGTGGCGATCTGGAATTAGAAGTTGGCACCATCATGGCTTTTAGTGGCCCTGATGGTATGGAAATTCCGGGCATCATTACTGAAATTGCCGGCGATTCTGTCACGGTCGACTTTAACCATCCTCTCGCAGGTCAAGACATCACCTTTGATGTTGAGATCTTGTCTGTTGAGTGACTTTCCTTACAATAGCCAACCATAACGACTAGCAATGAGCAATCAAATGAAAATACTGTTAGCAAACCCTCGCGGCTTCTGTGCGGGTGTGGATCGCGCCATCAGCATTGTTGAGCGTGCGCTTGAACTTTATCAGCCGCCGATTTATGTCCGTCATGAAGTGGTGCATAACCGTTTTGTAGTCGAAGGGTTAAAACAGCGCGGTGCTCGATTTGTTGAGGAGCTCAGTGAAGTTCCGGACGATAATATCGTGATTTTCTCTGCTCATGGTGTATCACAGGCGGTGCGTCAAGAAGCGAAAGAGCGTTCGCTGACGGTATTTGATGCGACTTGTCCATTGGTGACCAAAGTGCATATGGAAGTCGCGCGTGCCAGTCGCAAACATATGGAAGTGGTGTTGATTGGTCATGCGGGGCACCCTGAAGTGGAAGGGACGATGGGGCAGTACGCCAGTGATACAGGCGGCATGTATTTGGTCGAAAAGCCAGAAGATGTAGTATCGCTACAAGCGAAGGTGAAAGATCCAAGTAACCTACACTACGTGAGCCAAACCACGCTATCTGTCGATGAAACGGCGGATGTGATTGATGAGCTGCGCCGTGTATTTCCGAAGATTCAAGGCCCACGCAAAGACGACATTTGTTATGCCACGCAGAATCGCCAAGATGCGGTGCGTATTTTGGCTCAGCAAGTGGATGTGATGGTGGTTGTCGGCTCGAAAAACTCGTC
>JBOFIW010000069.1:0-5719 GCA_051650365.1 Vibrio sp.
TTTTCAGCGATCGTGCGCGCATCAAGCTCGGTGTTTTCTAATAGAGCAATCGCAGCCGCTTGTGCATAGTTGCCGCCAGAACCAATCGCAATTAGATCATGCTCTGGCTGCAATACATCACCATTACCTGTGATGATCAATGATGCCGTTTCATCGGCAACCGCCAAAATCGCTTCCAAACGGCGCAATGCGCGGTCGCTTCGCCAATCTTTGGCTAGCTCAACCGCCGCTTTGGTCAGGTGGCCTTGGTGCATCTGCAACTTACTTTCAAAGCGCTCAAACAAGGTAAATGCATCAGCGGTACCACCAGCAAAACCAGCCAGCACTTTGTTGTTGTATAGGCGGCGCACTTTACGCGCATTGCCTTTCATGACGGTATTGCCTAGCGATACCTGCCCGTCACCAGCGATGACAACTTTATTATTACGACGCACTGATACGATAGTAGTCACAAGAGGCCTCTTTATTTTTTATCGGAGAGTTATCGCTTATATGTGGCTGCCGGAAAACAATTTCAAGCCAAGTGAAGGAAGTTGACGTGATGCCAACAAAAAAGCCTGATCAATATCAGGCTTTGGGGAAGGATTTACTGCTTCTCAGCCCAGATAGCGCAGGGCTCAATTTTTACTCTCTGCAATTTATGCTTATCGCGCTCAGCATCGCGTTTAAATTTATAAGGACCAATCACAACACGATACCAGCTACTATCGGCTTTTTTACGGATCTGGCTGCTGATACCTTGGAAAGCAATGTCCAACTTACGAGCTTCCGCTTGCTCTGCGGTTTTATAAGCGCCACACTGCATCACGTAAGGAATATCAGAGACTTCTTGTGCTTTAGCCACGACTTCAATTTCACGATTGGGCAGGGTATCCACATAGTCCCATTTCTCCGTAGGTGGAGGTGGTAACGTTTCTGTTGATTTCGGTTTATGAGTTGCAGGAACCTGCGAAACGGATGTATTCGTTTTGGGCTCAGGGTCATTGTTAAGTAGGTATAAACCGTAACCAAAAGCTGACAATAGCACCATAGCTACTAAGCCACTGCGCCAAGGTTTACGGCGCGGCGCCGCTTTTTTTCGGGCCGGCTTTCTTGGACTACGGCCGCCTCTTACATAATCTCTATTCGCCACGTTATTGTTCGGAAATTAACAAAATTGCCCACATGTTAATGCAGTTTTCAGTCAGATAACAGAGTTATACCCAAACAACTTGACCAGCAGTTCAGCATCACAGTGGTAAAAAAAGCATAACCGAGCCAAATTGACAAGTCGAATGGCTCGGTTCGAGTGATGAGCTATTTTTTGCTAGGCGGCGCAGCACTCTCACGAACTACGAGCTTAGTTTCTAGCAAACGAGATCCTGCTCGCACATCATGCCCACGTAGTAGCTCTAACATCATTAGCATGGCTTGGCGGCCAATTTCATAACGCGGTTGAGATATGGTGGTTAGCGGCGGATCGCAATATTGGGCAAACTGAATATCATCAAAACCAACAACCGAAAGATCTTGCGGCACTCGCAAACCGAGACGCTTTGCTTCCTGAATCGCGCCAATTGCCATGGTATCGTTGTGACAGAAAATCGCCGTAGGCTGTTCTGGCAATGCCAGCAGCTGACGCACTGCTTTGACCCCAGCTTCAAAAGTGAAATCACCAAAAGTACAATAAGTTGGGTTCATCGTAATACCAGCGCGACGCAGCGCCTGTTGATAACCTTGATGACGGAACTGGCATAACGCGGCATGTTGCGGACCCGAGATCTGTGCAATCCGTTTGTGTCCCAGTTGAGTGAGGTAATTCACCGCCTCAAAGGCCGATGTCAGGTTATCAATGTGTACCGTGGGCAATTCCAGCTCAGGAGCAAATTCACATGCCATCACCATAGGTGGCAGATTTTTTTGCTCAGGCTTACTTACATCAAACGGTAAATCAGTACCGAGCAAAAGCATGCCATCCGCTTGCTTAGTAAACACAAGGTTAACAAAGGAATTTTCCCGACGCTTTTGCTGCCCACTATCCCCTAACAACACTAGATAGCCGTGTTCCATCGCTGCATCTTCAATACCGCGAATGATCTCAGAAAAATAGGGATCGCAGATGTCGGGGACAATAGCAACAATGGTTTTTGACTCATTACGGCGCAAATTACGCGCTAAAGAATTTGGGGAGTACCCCGCTTCCAGCACTGCCTCTTCCACTCTTTTTCGAGTTGAGGAAGATACTTTTTCTGGATTCATCAACGCCCGTGACACAGTGGCGGTTGAGACTCCGGCAAGCTGGGCAACATCCTTCATTGTCGCCATTTCTTTATACCCTCTTTTTGTTTGCTGATGGTGTAACAGCACACCTTTTGATGACTGATCTTGTTAAGCTTAACCTTTACCTAATCGAGTAAATAAGGGCTAAAGCTTCATTTTTGGCTTCACGTAAACGATTTACTGAGCCGATTTTACCGATAGTCTAAGCAATTCAGAACATAAAGTTACGGCGAGATTAACAAATCTTGCATAGTCAGCGTGATTTTCGTCACGATAATAAGCATTAATTTGCTGACAAAATTAACACTCATTGACTTTATAAAATGAAATACGAATTAACTGAGATCTTGCGGGTCAATATCGATCGACCAACGTACCTTACTTGCTAATGGTAACTGTTGCAGGGCTGGGCGTGCGCTTTGCAAAATTTTCTGCATCAAGGTGCGATTAGGCGTTTGCAGTAAAAGTTGCCAACGGTATTTTCCCGCTCTTTTCGCAAGTGGCGCTGGCGTTGGCCCCAACACCATACATTCACTGTCAAACCAAGGGTTATGACGCAAAGTTTCCCGCACTTGACGCAAAAAATCTTCCACTTGAGCAGTGTGATTGGCTTCGGCTCGAAATAAGCTCAAGAAAGAATAAGGCGGCAACTGAGCGAGTTTACGCTCCTCTAATGCCGCCTGAGCAAAATGGTGATAGTCCTTGTGCAGTAAGGCTTGCAATAAACTGTGCTCAGGGTGATGTGTTTGTAACACCACTTCGCCCGGCTTACTGGCACGCCCTGCACGCCCTGCCACTTGGATGAACAACTGAGCTAAACGTTCAGAAGCGCGAAAATCACTGCTATACAATGAACCATCGACATCCAACAGCGCGACTAAAGTGACATCGGGGAAGTGATGCCCTTTAGCCAACATTTGCGTACCAATCAAAATCTGATATTCGCCTTTGCGAATCGCGGTTAACGCCGATTCCAAACTCCCTTTGCGCCGAGTACTATCTCGATCAATCCGCACTGAACGATACTCAGGAAATAGAGTGTGTAATTGCGCTTCAAGCTGTTCCGTACCAACGCCGACAGTAACCAGTTGAGTCGAGCCACACCCTTTACATTGATGGATCACCGGACGCTGTGAACCACAATGATGGCAGCGCATTTCATTGCTGTGTTGATGGTAGGTGTAATAGGCATCGCAACGCTGGCACTCCGCAATCCAGCCACATTCATGACACATCAAGGCTGGAGAAAAACCACGACGATTTAAAAACAGCATCACCTGATTGCCCGCCGAGAGATGACGGCGCATTTCCGCAATCAAAGGTGCAGAAAGGCCGCTTTCCAAATAGAGCCCTTTCACATCCAAAGCGTGGTTACGCGTAGGGAGTGCATTCCCTGCTCGTTGCGTCAGTTGCAAATGGTGGTATTTACCACTGAGCGCATTATGCAACGTTTCCAAGGCTGGCGTCGCCGAGCCGAGAACGATCGGAATATTTTCCAAATGTGCGCGCATCACAGCGACATCTCGGGCGTGATAACGCAGGCTATCTTGCTGTTTGTAAGAGCCATCATGCTCTTCATCAACGATGATAATGCCCAATTTGGCAAACGGCGTAAGCAGCGCCGAGCGTGTACCAATCACAATGCCCGCCACTTTATCGCGCGCCGCCAGCCAAGCGTTGAGGCGCTCGGTATCATTGAGCGCTGAGTGCATCACTTCCACAGGCACGTTAAAACGCTGGCGAAAACGGTTGATGGTTTGTGGCGTCAAACCAATTTCTGGCACCAACACCAAGGCTTGCTCGCCGCGCGCTAGCACTGGCGTGATGAGGTTGAGATACACCTCAGTTTTTCCAGAACCCGTTACCCCTTCTAAAAGAAAACAGCCAAAACCTTGGTGGCTATTGACGGCGGCAATCGCAATCGCCTGTTCTTGATTGAGTTTAGGTTTATCTACTTTGGCTTCGAGCTCTTGCGGCCACGGCCGTACAACAGGCTTACGCTCTTCACACTCAATCCAGCCTTTCTCAACCAAAGTTTTCAATGTACTGCTACTTACCTCTTCATCAAGCAAGGCTTGGTGAGATAAGGCTCCGTGCTGCAACAAATGGAGAACTTGTGCTTGTTTTACCGCGCTACGTTTCACGCCAAGCATCAGTTGCTCTTGGCCAAGCGCCGTCAAACGCCACTCTTTATGGCTAGTCAGCTCTGCGGCTTTGCCTTTGCGCAAAGCACCGGGTAAAGCATTCGCGTACGTTTCACCAAGCGGATAATGATAAAACTGACTACACCAATGCAGCAGTGACTGGAGTTTTTCCGGCCACACTGGTGCTTCATCCAATACCGCTTGCAGTGATTTGAGCTGTTCGATAGGAAAATCGGATTGATGCGTCAGCGACTGGACAATGCCGACTAAGGTTTGTCGCCCAAAAGGCACTTGCACACGACCGCCCAGCACTGGAAATAGATGAGCAGGGATCAGATAGTCGAAAGACTTATCCAGAGGTACAGGCAAGCAAACTCGGGCAATGGTGGGGCGCATTCGGGTCCAAAACAGCGAAAAATCAAACGGATCACAGTCTACTGGAAGCGTAGCAGAAATTCGACCCGCGCTTTTGGTGAAATAATCAGCGAGATCGGTTGATCCAAAACCCGAGATTCATTAATATATCGCGCCTTACGGCATCCTAGAGGGTTGACCTCTCTGGATATGCAAACTCGTTATTTTTAACACTACGTGTGGTGTCCGACGATAATCGATTCGGATGGCGACACGGCCTAAATTGAGGTTATCCCATGAAAGCTGGTATCCACCCAGAATACAAAGCAGTAAACGCAACTTGTTCTTGCGGCAACTCTTTCGTTTTCAACTCTACTCTAGGTAAAGACTCAATGCACCTAGACGTATGTGACAAGTGCCACCCATTCTACTCTGGTAAGCAACGTATCGTTGACACCGGTGGTCGTGTTGAGCGCTTCAACAAGCGTTTCGGCGCACTGTCTGCGAAGAAGTAATTTCTGCTTTACGCAAGATTTTGAAAAAGGACGCTCCGGCGTCCTTTTTTAATGCCTTAATTTGCATAATTAAGCTGCCTCAATCACACTTTACTGGTCTTATCTGTAATAAGAATACATTTTTTATACGATTCGCTCGCAATCCTGCCTAGGCAGTGTGACAGACATACTTTAGAATTTTCGACCTTTCCTATAAAAATAAGAGAACCCCCTATGTCCGATAACAATCGCCTCAACCCAACTCCTGAAGAACAATTTCGCCAACGAGCTCTGGATTACCATGCTTACCCTACAGCGGGCAAAATTGGCATCGCACTGACCAAACCCGCTGATTCAGCCGCCGATCTTGCGCTGGCTTATAGCCCAGGCGTAGCAGAGCCGGTTCGTGAAATCGCGCAAAACGTGGAAAATGTGTACAAATACACCGCCAAAGGTAACACGGTTGCC
>JBOFIW010000070.1:0-7856 GCA_051650365.1 Vibrio sp.
TTTTCACTGCGGGTGAGCAAAATAAACTTCAGTTCACCTTTTTTCTTCAGCTTGTTATACGGCGGAATACCCGCGATGCGGATCCAGTTTTCTAGATAAGCGAGCAGCTCTTGCATCGGCTGAGGATAAAGCGGACAAGTCACCAGCGACAAAGGCTGACCTTGCGCATCTTCAATGCCTAAAATCGGCGCGTGAGCCGCACCGAGCACCACCATTTTGGCTTTATTGCGAAACGCGGTGTCAGCACTGGTGACAGGGGGTAGCCACTGCACATCCGTGGCTGGCGCAATCAACTCACGCAACTGCAGATCTTTATTCTCAACTTGCTGTGAATACGGCTGCGCACACTGGTGGCAAGAGGTACACCGTTTTTGAATAAAGAACTCACACTGCATAATATCGACCGCCGAAAAACAAAAGCCGCTAGTTTATTGGCCTTCCCGAAAATAACAACGAGAATTTTACGGATACCCTACTTCATGTTGTCGCCAACACCGCTGTCGCTGCCAATAAGCAGGAGATTCTCCAAACGACTTGGAGCGACAGCTAGGCGGGAAAATTAACCGCGAAGTTTGTGCCACACTTCCATCACAGCCACTAAGAGACTGCCAGCCGCCACCCCAATCACACCATTAATGAGGGTCGGCATCAGTACCCCCACCGCTGGCCATGCTTCAACCGTATTGAGTATCGGCTCAAGAGCATGATGCACTGCGGGCACGTTATGTACCACGATTCCGCCGCCGACTAAAAACATCGCTGCGGTTCCAACTACGGTCAACCCTTTCATCAACTTGGGAGCAAAGCGTACTAACACTTCCCCCAAACTGGCTTTGAGTCCTTGACCTTGGGATTGACGTTGCAGATAGAAGCCTAAATCATCCAACTTCACTATACCTGCCACTAGGCCGTACACACCGATCGTCATGATGATGGCTATCAAGCTGACCACCAGAATTTGCGTGAGCATGGATTGCCCCTGCACGGTACCGAGAGCAATCACTATAATTTCTGCCGACAGAATAAAATCGGTGCGGATCGCACCACCTATTTTACGCTTTTCGTACTCAGCCACACTTTCTGTCGCCAAGCTTTCTGTTTCTAAACCCTCAGCCATCATAGCGGCAGCGCGTTGCTCTGTATCCTGCTTGGGTACTGGATGCAGCCATTTTTCGAGGATCTTCTCTGCACCTTCAAAACAGAGAAACAGACCACCGAGCAGCAGCAAAGGCATGATCAACCAAGGAGCAATGGAGCTGATAATGAGTGCTGCCGGAACCAAAATTAGCTTATTGCGAAACGAACCTTTGGCGACCGCCCACACCACTGGAATTTCGCGTTCTGCTGCCACGCCAGAGACTTGCTGCGCATTGAGCGCCAAGTCATCCCCCAATACACCCGCCGTCTTTTTTGCGGCCATTTTCGACATCACAGCCACATCATCCAGTACCGTCGCAATATCATCGAGTAGGGTCAATAAGCTTGCGCCTGCCATACATCATCTCTCTTATTCTTGGTTGAAAACGTGACAAAATGTAACACCAACGAACGAGAAAAGAAAAACCTGTGACATCCTCCCTAACGGATGAACCGTTATTTTTGCTAACCTAAACTATAGTTTTACTATGACTTAGATAGAGTAAAAAATATGAATCCCCCACAAAAACCAACCAACGAAGCAGAACGTATTGCACAGCTTCAAAAATTAGAAATCTTAGATACGAATGCAGAAGAACGTTTTGACCGGATTACTCGCCTTGCCAAGCGCCTATTTAACGTCCCTATAGCCTTAGTCAGTCTTGTCGATGAAAACCGACAATGGTTTAAATCTTGTTTTGGGCTCCCCGTCTCGGAGACTTCACGTGACATCTCTTTTTGTGGGCATGCCATTCTCGGCCAAAAAGCCTTTGTCATTGAGGATGCAAGCCAAGATCCTCGCTTTGCTGACAACCCTTTGGTGACAGGTGCACCGCACATTCGTTTTTATGCCGGCATACCGTTGTTGTATGAAGATAAATCAGCCCTAGGTACGCTATGTATTATTGATAGTAAACCTCGCCAACTTAGCCAAGATGAACTACTCGATCTGTACGACTTAGCCAAAATGGCAGAGCGTGAACTGGCCGCCAACCATAGCGCGTCACTGGATGATTTAACCCAAATATCCAATCGCCGAGGCTTTATGAGCTTGGCGAAGAAAAGCATGACCTACTGCCAAGTTGGGGGATATCCCTATTCCATTGCATATCTTGATCTCAACCATTTCAAAGCGATTAACGATCAATATGGTCACCAAGAAGGAGATATTGCTTTACAAGCCTTTGCGGATACGATGAGACATTGTTTTCGAGAGTCAGACGTATTTGCTCGCTTAGGGGGAGATGAGTTTGTCGTGTTTATGTCTGGGGCATCGCAACCTATTGCGCATCAAGTCATTCAGCGTTTCCAGGAGTCTCTCGATAAATATAATGACACCGCGAATAAGCCTTACCACATCTCATTTAGTTCTGGAATTGTATCAACATCAGAAGTCAATATAAGTCTTGATGAACTTCTGAAAAAAGCCGATCAAGTGATGTACGAACAGAAAAAACGCCGCCCTAAACCACCAGTAACCGCTTTGAATGGATAACGCATCACTGTAAGCTGCTAGACTGGATTAACGATAAAAACAACGGCGTGATGATATTGCGCCGAGATAAGGACTCTTCATGCCTACCCAATCCCCTTTTCCTATTGGCATCCCTGGGCAACCTTGGCAAGCCGCTGAGCGCCAAGCTTGGCTGGAACAACGCCGTATTCAGCGTGAATATCAACAAGAAGTGGTGCCGAAAATTCTGGCATTGAACGACCGATTCGATGTGAGCACTTATGGCGCACTCTCTTATGAACCCGCACGCTACCCGTTGTATGTAGTGAAAAGCCGTAACTGGGATACCAACAAGCCAACGGTATTGATCACAGGCGGGGTACATGGCTACGAAACCAGTGGTGTGCACGGTGCGCTGCAATTTTTAGAGACAACCGCAGAGCCTTACTTAGCCCACTTCAATCTGCTTGCGGTGCCCTGCGTAAGCCCTTGGGGCTACGAAACCATCAACCGATGGAACCCAAATGCCATCGATCCTAATCGCTCTTTTGTTAAGAACAGTCCTGCAGAAGAAGCCGCCTTACTGATGGCGATGGTTGCTCAGCATGAGCCCATTTTGCTGCACATTGATCTGCATGAAACAACCGATACGGATGAATCTGAGTTTCGCCCAGCACTGGCGGCGCGTGATGGCAAAGCCTATGTCGAAGGCTCAATCCCCGATGGGTTTTACACGGTAGGTGACACAGAAAATCCTCAGCTTGTTTTCCAACAAGCGGTGATTGATTCGGTACGCCGCGTGACTCATATTGCCCCTGCTGATGACAAAAACGAAATCATTGGCTCACCCGTGGTCGCAAATGGCGTCATCCTCTACCCGATGAAAGCGCTGGGTTTATGTGGTGGCATGACCCACTGCACTTACGGTACGACCACCGAAGTCTACCCAGATAGCCCCAAAGTCACAGCGCAAAACTGCAATGATGCACAAGTCGCCGCCATCACTGGCGCGCTCGATTATGTACTCGCCAATGAACCAACCCTGTTAGGCTAGCAATCGACTTTTATACTGCTCCGGGGTTAACCCGGAGTATTTTTTGAACATTGTGATAAACGGGCTGGCTTGGTTATAGCCCAAGGTTAACGCCACCTCTTTCACGGCATGCCCTTGGCGCAACAATTCCATGGAATAGAGATAGCGCACCCGCAGCCTCCATTCGGTAAAGCTCATGCCCAATTCTGCCTGACAATGGCGCGCTAACGTTCGCTCCGTGGTATGCACCCTTTCCGCCCACTGCTGCAATGTAGTGTTATCGGTTGGGTTCTCTTCCACGGAGGCCAAAATCGGCGCTAAATACTTGTGGTCGCTGGAAGGAAGAAAATGATGCTGAGTTTCACGAGTCGCCAATTGATCCAACAACACTTGTACTAAGCGTTTATCTTCACTGCTCTGCGCGACATTGATGTTGCGCTCTCTGAAATCATCAATGATCGCCGAAACAATTGATGTCACCTTAATTAAACTGGTTTTGGCAGGAAATGCAGTGGTCAATTGTGAAGATATATTGAGCGAACAATACTCAATCGGCTTGCGGTTGTAGCTTCGATGGCGAATGCCAGCAGGAACCCAAATCGCCAAATGGGGGGGAGCTAAAAAACGCGTATCTTCCGCTTCCATTTCCAAGATCCCACCAGAAATCAGCTGCACTTGCCCCCAAGCATGGCTGTGCTCACGAGTTTCTGTATTGGAAAGAAATGCCTCAAAATTCATAAATACATCGGATGGTGGATGCTCGATTGATAAAGATGGATGTAAGTGTCGGGTGCGTTTTTTCAATATTGTCTTCCTATCGCTCGCAATGTCTTTTTGGAGATAGTTGTAATTATAAAGACCTGCCACACTATAACCCAAGGAACAAATTGCGACGAGGCGCACATGATCTATCTTCTGCCATTTTTTACTGTGCTGATTTGGGGTGGTAACTCGATTGTCAACAAACTTGCCGCTTCGACAATTGAACCAAGTGCAATGAGCTTCTACCGCTGGTTCATCGCTATGTTGATCCTCACGCCTTTCTGTTTACCCAGCGCCATCCGCCAATGGCCTACCGTTAAGCGCTATTTAAGCAAGCTAGCATTTTTAGCTTTACTGGGCATGGTACTTAACCAATCTCTTGGCTATTACGCAGGGCTGACGACAACGGCAACCAATATGTCGCTAATTACTTCATTTGTGCCCTTGATGAGCGTGTTCATTAGCTTACCTTTGCTCAATAAACCGATTTCAGCGCTCAGTGTAGTCGGCGGTGTACTTTCTTTAAGCGGTCTTGCCTACATGCTAGGCGAAGGTAATCCACTGTTTTTCCTACACCAAAGTGTAACCGAAGGTGATGCTTTAATGGTTATGGCGGCCTTAGTATATGCCCTGTACTGTGTACTTCTGAAACGCTGGAAAATGCCCTTTAGCAACTGGACGCTGATCTACCTACAAGGCGTTTGCGCGGTATTTATGCTCACTCCACTCTGGCTAACCAGTGATCACTTATTGCCAACCGAGGGATCACTTCCTCTGATCGCCTATGCCGGGATCGCAGCCTCACTGCTCGCACCTTGGATGTGGGTGAAAGCAATTGATGCGATTGGCGCTGACTCCACCGCCATGTTTATGAATTTGCTGCCAGTGTTTTCTGTATCATTAGCTGCCACATTGCTGGGAGAAAATGTGCAACCCTATCATGTATTCGGCGGCTTACTGGTCATCAGTGGTGTGGCACTCTCACAACTGAAAACACAGCGTCGTAGTGATGACAGTGTCGAAAAAGTGACACAGGTATAAAAGCCAGCATTTGCACGCGCAAAAAGGTACTCAACACGCTATCTTTAAAAGATAAAAGTCTGTGGTAAGACGCTATAAAAAATTGGCTAGGTTCTTCAAGCTCGAAACAACCGAATACTCAGGGATTATGCGGTTAGCAAGAGGTGAGCCTATGATTGAACTTGATCGTATCGAAGACATTTTTGATCACCACCAGTTTTCCTTACACGAACTCGTGTTGAACGAACTGGGAGTGTATGTTTTTGTCAAAAATCGTCGTGGTGAATATCTCTATGCCAATTCTCTAACCCATGCCTTATTTGAAACTAATGAACAAACCTTAGCGGGTAAAACCGATCACGATTTTTTCCGAGACGATCAACTCAGCGATATTTTAGCGTCGGATCAACTTGTTTTTGAAACACGATCTTTTGTTACCCACGAAGAGCGAGCTGTTGCTAAGTCAAATGGGTTGGTTCGCGTTTATCGTGCCGTAAAGCACCCCATACTACAGCGCAACACTGGTGAGGTCATTGGTTTAATTGGGGTTTCTACCGATATCACCGATATTGTAGAACTGCGCGAACAACTTTATGAGTTGGCCAATACCGACGCTTTAACACAATTGTCGAACCGCCGTAAATTGTGGACTGACTTTCGTTCGGCCTTCTCTCGCGCAAAACATTCAAAACAACCTTTGAGTTGCATCTCTATTGATATAGATAACTTCAAATCGGTCAACGATCATTTTGGCCATGATAAAGGCGATGAAGTGTTATGCTTCCTTGCTAAACTGTTTTATAGCTTGATCTCTGAACATGCATTGTGTGGGCGAGTAGGGGGTGAAGAGTTTATCATTATTCTCGAAAACACACCGATTACCGAGGCTTTCAACTTAGCAGAAAAGCTCCGTCACCAGTTTTCTCAACACACTTTCTTTGAACAACAAGAACATGTGTACCTCTGTGCTGGGGTTGCCACAATGCGCGTTAGCGATCACGACATCACAGATATTTACCACCGTTCAGACCAAGCGCTCTATCAAGCCAAACGTAGTGGTCGTAACCGTTGTTGCATTTACAATCCATCCGTTGAGTAACTCAAAGCGCTCTGTTTCATTCACTTAATTTTTCGTTTTTGTGAAAAATGATTAAAAACGAACAGCAAACGTAAGAAAACGCAAACCAGGATTTGAAATCAAACATTAAGACCGTAAACTGAAGCCAGTTTACGCAATAAGGATATCCCGGTGAAAGCTGTAAAACGCCATCAAGAAATCATTGAATTGGTACAAGCCCAAGGTTTTGTCAGTACGGAAGAGTTAGTTGAACGGTTTGATGTCAGCCCACAGACCATTCGTCGTGATCTCAACGAATTGGCAGATGCCAATAAGCTACGCCGCAACCATGGTGGCGCAACCATTGCAACCAGTTCAGAAAACTCTTCATACCATACTCGACAAGTCTCTTACCAAGATGAAAAAGAGAAAGTAGCCGCCGCTTTAGTGCAGCACATTCCCGATGGTGCAACACTGTTTATTGATATCGGAACGACACCAGAAGCAATTGCCCGTGCTTTGATGGCCAATCACCACCAACTACGAGTGGTGACCAACAACCTTAACGTTGCCACTTTGCTAATGAGTAAACCCGATTTCAATATCATCCTCGCCGGTGGCGAAGTGCGTAACAAAGATGGGGGTGTAACGGGTGAAGCAACACTGGATTTTATCTCCCAGTTCCGTTTGGATTTTGGCATTCTCGGTATCAGCGGCATCGACTATGATGGTTCACTGCTCGATTTTGATTACCATGAAGTGCGCGTAAAACGCGCCATTATCGAAAATAGCCGCAGTGTGTTTCTTGCTGTCGACCACAGTAAATTTGGCCGCAATGCGATGGTCAAACTCGGTACACTTGCCGATGTCGATCTGATCATTACTGACCAAACACCACCGCAAGAGATCGAAGCGTTTGCGAAAGAGAATGACGTCACCATTCAAGTGGTGTAACTCGATTGAAGGTTAATCATCGAAATGAAGGAAAGGTGCTAACGCGCCTTTTTTCATACACAAAATGCACAAATTATTGCCTGCATGTAAAAGATTTGTTGTTATTGGCTCTACACTTATTTGAGCAAAACACTCAAAACGAAAATGAAGGATAAGCCGATGAGCAGTGGCAAACGAGAGATCACATTACGTTTTCTGGCTGAGCCAGGGGATGTCAATTTTGGTGGCAAAGTGCATGGTGGCGCAGTAATGAAATGGATTGACCTTGCAGCCTACGCTTGTGCCGCCGCGTGGAGTGGCAAATATTGCATCACGGCTTACGCCGGTGGCATCCGCTTTGTGGCTCCCATTCATGTGGGCAACTTGGTCGAAGTGAATGCCAAGGTGATTTATACCGGCAAAACTTCCATGCACATTGCGATTGATGTGCAAGCCAGCGA
>JBOFIW010000071.1:0-4041 GCA_051650365.1 Vibrio sp.
CAGCTATAGCCAAATGGTTATGGCTGTTTTTCCATTTTTGCTACAGGCAAGCATGAATGGAAACATTGCAGGAAATAGGAACTGACATGCAAAAAAATGAATTAAAAACCCCGTACTTCATGATTGATGAAGCAAAACTCATCGCTAACCTCGAAATTGCTAAGTACCTGAAGGAAATTTCGGGTGTGAAGATGGTGTTGGCACTGAAGTGTTTCTCAACTTGGGGTGTTTTTGACATCATCAAACCCTATCTGGATGGCACAACCAGCTCTGGTCCCTTTGAAGTTAAACTGGGCTATGAAACTTTCGGTGGTGAAACCCACGCTTATTCAGTTGGTTACAGTGAAGACGATGTGAAGGAAGTGGTCGACATCTGCGATAAGATGATCTTCAACTCACAATCGCAATTAGCGGTATACCGTCATTTAGTTGAAGGTAAGGCATCTTTGGGTCTACGTATCAACCCAGGTGTGAGTTATGCGGGACAAGATTTAGCTAACCCAGCACGTAAATTCTCTCGTCTAGGCGTACAAGCAGATCATATTGATGAAAATGTATTTGAAACCATCAATGGTGTGATGTTCCACATGAACTGTGAAAACAAAGATGTGAATGCATTCATTAGCTTGCTGGATGCTATTTCAGAGCGCTTTGGTCGTTACCTCGATAAGCTTGACTGGGTCAGCCTTGGTGGAGGGGTATTCTTTACTTGGCCGGGTTACGGTGTGGATAAATTAGGTGCGGCACTGAAAGCGTTTTCTGAGCGCCATGGGGTTCAGCTTTATCTTGAGCCGGGTGAAGCTGTAATTACTAAGACCACAGATCTTGTGGTGACTGTGGTTGATATTGTTGAAAATGGAATGAAAACCGCGATTGTCGATTCTGCAACTGAAGCGCACCGCTTAGATACACTGATTTACAAAGAACCAGCTTCAGTACTGGAAGCCAGTGATAATGGTCAGCACGAATATGTGATCGGATCTTGCTCTTGCTTGGCGGGAGATCAGTTTTGTGTGACTAAGTTTGATGAGCCATTGAAGGTAGGGCAAAAACTCCACATTCTGGATAGCGCAGGCTACACCATGGTGAAGCTCAATTGGTTCAATGGCCTGAAAATGCCGTCTGTGTATTGCGAACGTCAAAATGGTGAAATCCAAAAAATCAACCAGTTTGGCTATGAAGATTTCAAACGAACTTTGTCTCTGTGGTCTCTTCAATAGGTGCCCAGATAGGGTGGGAAGTGAATCAGACACTGGTTCTTTCCAACAAAAAAGCCGTGATTAACCGCGGCTTTTCTTTTATCTAAGTACTGATATTACATAGGAAGAGTAGTGAAAATCGTCCACTCTTTTACCACTTCACCCTTGTAACCAACAACCGTCGCGGTTACTCGGCGGTTACGAGCGTGGCTAACATCATCTGCGCCATCAGCTTCTAAAACCGTATCGCCATAGCCCACAATATTGACGCGGTTAGGTGCAACACCGTACTGATATAATTGATTACGAACGGCTTCAGAGCGTTCTTTTGAAAGGGCAAGATTATACTCAGTACGGCCCACGTTACTTGCATAGCCTTGCAGCTCGATAGAGGTTGATGGATAGGTTTCCAAAAACTCTGCCATTTGACGAATTTGAGTTAAAAAAGCGGGATCAATTGCACTGGAGTCATTGGCAAAGAGAATATGCAATTGTTGAGTTTGCGATGAATTGACAAAAGTACCACAACCATCATTATCAATTTCTGAACCTCTTGGTGTATCTGGACAAAGATCGCGAGCATTAATGACACCATCGTTGTCATCATCTTGAAGATCAGCAATTTGGTTTGCTACTGGGGTTGGTTGATAATCATATTCATCACCTTCCAGATTTGCATAATCACTTTGTTGTGCGAACGCTGAGGTTGCCATAGTGCAGATACAAAGTGGCAGTGCCCATAGTTTGATTGACATATTAGTACTCCACCTTGGCTGTCCATTCTTGAGGGATATCGACTCTTAGAGCATCTAACAAATTACCAGAAGCATTCATTACTCGATATTTTGCGTATTGTTCAGAGTATTTGGAATCCAGATAATCTTTACGTGCTTCGAACAGTTCGTTCTCTGTGTTAAGGAGATCAAGCAAGGTTCGTTGACCAATTTGATATTGTTTACGGTATGCAACCACTGTTTTTGATGCCGAGTCAACATGGTCCGCTAAGAACTCTTTCTGTTGTAGAGTGAGGTCTAATGCACTCCATGACAAACGCAGACCTTCTTCTACAGTTCGGAATGTTTTCTCACGTAAATCTTTCGAACGGTTCAACTGATAAGCCGCGCTTTCGGTACGATCGCTATCGCTGCCACCGTTGTAGAGGTTGTAGCGTAGACGCAACATTGCGGTCTGCTCATCACTACTGCCTTCAATGCCTCCGGCATCATCACGCCAACTTTGTGTCGCTTCAAAAGAAAGGGTGGGGTAATTGGGTGCTTTCGATTGTTTATATTGGAAGCGGGCTGCATCGACGTCCGATTGAGCGACTTTTATCACGGGGTGATTATCACGAGCCATACTTAACGCTTTATCCAACGTTGGAGGAATAGCGTATTCATCAGCACGAGGGAATTCCAAACCAAGAGGCTCTTGTCCTACGAGACGGCGAAATTGAGTGTGAACATCAAAAAGATTGTTCTGAGCTGCGAGTAAATTACCGTGTGCTTTGGCTAGGCGAGCCTCAACCTGAGTAACATCTGCTGTTGAACCGATACCTGAATCTGCCCGTTTTTTAATGTCTCGATAAATAGCCTTATGGATGGCTAAATTATTTTCTGACAAAGTAAGAATTTCATAAGCTTTAGTCGCATCAAGATAAATTTTGGTGACTTCCAAAGCCATATTGGATGCATCTGCCAGTAATTGATATCGATCTCCTTCAGCCTCTGCGGCTGTTCTGTCCATATCATTCAATGTCGCAGAACCATCCCAAATTAATTGGGTAAGCGTTAAGGTTGCATCTTTACGTGTCAAATCTGTACTTTTGTTCCCACTAGATTCTGCCGGGTTAATTCCCTCGTAGCCGATACCCGCATCAAGATCGATTTTAGGCAAGTAAGCACCAGAGGATGCTTCAGCATCAAACTCACGACTTTTAAACTGGTTAAATGCACTTTTTAGTTCCGGATTGGATGCTAACGTGATGGAGACCGCTTGCTCCAACGTTTGTGCAGAAACCTGGCTGCTCAATACGATAGCGAGTGTCATCGCTTTTAATGGTAATCCTTTCAAAACGTTCTCCAAATATGGGGCCATTATTCAATGAATGATCTTTAGTCTAATCCATATTCATTATCATTTATAAGACACATTGTGTTATGGCGTCAAATGTATAAGAGAGGTGCATCACAGGTATCTATAAAAAAATTCATGTGACATGGTTATAACGATGTAAACTAAAAGTATTAAATAATTTCATTTCTAAATGAATTTGGAATAGAGTTGGCAGAACTGACTGGTGTTAATGTGATTTTAGTTCGGTATTTATGTAATTTTCAAATTTAATTACATCAAATTCCCACTTGATTGGTGAAAATTCAACACATTTTTAACTAAAGTTAACAGAAGACAATCTTCATTTGATGCAAATGGGAGTGTCACAAAAAAGACACTCGAAAGTACTAGGTTTGAGGCCACATATGGGAATTCATGCTTTGTTGTCTTTGGCAAATTTGGCGGCCAGCCAGTTGCTTGCTATCGATAAAAATGGAAATGTTATCGTAATCAATGTTGGTGACAGCATCCCCGAAGGTGCGATAGTTCTCGAAGCAAACGGAAGTGGAGCAAGTACTAATGAGCAAGCTAATCCAATTGCTCGGATTGTTGATGGAGAAGGAAATGCACAAATCGTTACTGACGATATACAGCAAATTCTCTCAGCATTAGAATCAGGTGCTGATCCTACGGCTCTTAACAATGAGTTCGCAACGGCAGCGGGCGGTTCTCAAGGTTCAGCACTTACAACAACAGCGTCCATTGATCGTGATGGCACAGAAATTATCGC
>JBOFIW010000072.1:0-1775 GCA_051650365.1 Vibrio sp.
GGGCCAACGGGAGAAACCCAGCGTACGCCAACACCAGCGCCTTTTTTCCACTCTGGCGTATCGTTAAACGCGTCCCCCACATCCATAAACATGGCCGCCCACCAGTTACCGGTTAAGCGGTATTGATACTCAATAGAACTGGTGGCGATGTATTTAGCCCCCGTTAAAGCTCCACTGGCATCTTTGGGAGAGATCGACTCATAGCCATAACCACGCAGGTTGTTATCCCCCCCCGCAAAGAAACGTAACGAAGGGGAAAGTTGGTCAAATTCATCAGTAATGTTGGCACCACCGTCGACTCTGACCAGTGCACGATGATTACGTGCATAAGTACGCAGCCAAGAAGAACCCGCTTGAACACGTGCAACCCGAGTTGCCGAAATCAGTTTCGGATCACCATATTCAAGAGTGATGGTTTGTTTATCGCCCCAAGTAAGCAAGCTGCCGTTGCTTCGGGTTCGCGTACGGGAGTAAGTAACACCTGGCAATAAAAATTGGCTGTTATCGTTTTGCAAACCTTGCTCATAGTTTTCAAGCAAATAGCGAATAAACACGGTACGGTGCCACCCCCCATCAAGCTGCCAATGCCGCTCTAACGACAGGTTAGACTCCAAGCTCTGCGTATCCCGTTTATCCACATTTTTCATTCCATATTGAATGCGGTAATACTCATTTAACACATTTTCCAGCGGAATTTGGTAGCCCGCGGTAATGGTTTGCTCAGGAGCGGAGATCGAAAAACTGCTATCAAAACTGTGCCCACGGCTGTTCACCCACGGCTTTTTCCATTTCAGCGATCCGCGCACACCAACATCTGTCGAATAGCCTAAACCTGTTTCTAACTGGTTACGCGCTTGAGGTGCTAACGAGACTTTGATCGGCAGTTCTCGACCTTGATCTAACTGTGATAGATCTGGCTCAACAAAAACTGAAGAGAACCAATCGGTATTGGAAAGGTTTTGGTTAAACTCACCAACTTGTGAGACCAAATATGGATCACCTTGCTTAAAAGGACGCAATGACATCACTCGATTTTCATCAATCTGGCTACCTTCAACTGTCGTTGCCCCAAATTGATAGCGAATACCACTGGAAAAATGTAACTTCACTCGCGCTTGATTCAGCTCGGGGATCACTTCCAGTCGGCTAACCTGAAAATCACCATTAAAGTACCCTTTCTGCAAAGCCAGATTGCGGATCCCTGACTTAAGCGCATCATACAAACTATGATTGAGCGGCTCCCCCACGTTTAAGCCACTACGGCGGATCAAGCGCTTAAAATCACGATCATCTTCCGCTTCGCCGCTAATCACCACATCCACTTCACTAAAACGGGTTACTTCACCAAGAGTAATCACCACACTTAAGCGGCGATCCTCTTCCACCACCTGAAAATCCATCACGGCATGATAATAACCAAGCGCACTGAGAGCTTCCGCTATGCTTTTTTCCAGTTGAGATTGAAAACGCAAGCTGGTGGAATAATCTTGTGGATCGATAGAGGAGAGATATGCATCTACGTTATCTTTCTCTGCCCCACTAATGCCAGTGATCTCCAATTTCACATCGGCGTAAGATACAGCTGAAAACAGCCATAGCGAGATTAAGGCGGGGAGTGAATTTCGTCTCATGCTTGATTTAGGCTCGTTATACAACCGTGACATTTTTGCTACTCAGGCATCATAGCGTCAATGAATCACTTCGTCTGTATGAAAAAGGTTAAAACTCCGGTCTGTATCGAAGATAATCCAGACGTAGCTTAGGCTCATCAATTC
>JBOFIW010000073.1:0-2388 GCA_051650365.1 Vibrio sp.
CGGCGCAGACCATTCACCATTCCGCCGACCGATTTCTCTCCGAGCACTTTTGTCGCCAGTTGGTTGGCTTTTAAGCCGCCGCGAGCGAGCGTGGTGGTCGCGGTAAAGTGGTCTGCTGTCCAACGCGCAATCGGGGTAAATTTCTGGTATTTGGCGGTGCGCAGTTTTTTGACCAGATCGCCGGTATTGATGCCGACGGGGCAACGTTCTGCGCACAATCCAGTTGCGGCGCAGGTGTCTAACCCTTGGTATTCAAACACTCGCTCTAGTTCGCTAGAGGCAACGTTTTCACCTGCTGCGCGGCGGCGTTGCAATTCGCGGTACAACACAATGCGTTGGCGTGGTGACAAAGTGAGGGTGCGTGATGGGCAGACCGGCTCACAGAAACCACATTCGATACAGCGATCCACTAAGTTATCGGCCGCAGGCATGGGTTTAAGGTTGCTGATGTGCGAATGCTTATCTTCGTTGATGATGACGCCGGGGTTGAGCAAGCGTTTTGGATCAAATAGCGCTTTGATTTTCTGCATCAAGGCGTAGCCTTCTTTACCCCATTCCAGCTCAACGTAAGGGGCCATATTGCGCCCTGTACCGTGTTCCGCTTTCAGTGAGCCTTGGTATTTCACTGCCACCAGTTCGGCCACATCGTCCATAAACGCGCCGTAACGTTCGATTTCACTTTGCTTATCAAAGCCTTGAGTAAACACAAAGTGCAGGTTGCCTTCAAGGGCGTGGCCAAAGATGATCGCTTCACTGTAGTGGTATTTGTCAAACAGAGCTTGCAGATCACGCACACCGGCCGCGAGGTTTTCAACCGGAAAGGCCACATCTTCAATGATGACCGTAGTACCCACTTCGCGTACAGCGCCTACCGCGGGAAACATGCCTTTACGAATCCCCCATAAGGTCGCCACGGTTTTGCTCTCGGATGTAAACGGAACCGATTCAATAATTTGGTAGCTTTGCAGCGCGCTCATCACTTGCTCGCACTGAGCGTGTAAGGTTTGCGCGTCACTGGCGTGGGATTCAACCAGCAACGCAGCGGCTTCTAAATCGAGCTTGGCGATAAACTCTGGCATGCCTTTTTTGTCGGCAACTGAGCGTAGCGCGCGTCCATCCATCATTTCTACCGCTGCTACTGGCGTTTTGGAAAGCGTGGTCACCGCTTCGCTGGCTTGTTCAATATCGGCAAACACCAGTAGCGCAGAAGCTTTGTGTGCGTGTTCAATCACTGTGTGATAGGTGATGTCGGCGATAAAGCCGAGTGTGCCTTCTGAGCCAATCATCAAGTGGGTCAGCACTTCGATTGGATCAGAGAAATCAACCAAGGCGTTCAGCGCATAGCCTGTGGTGTTTTTTAGGCGGTATTTGTGGCGAATGCGTTCGGTGAGCTCAGAATTGGCAAGGGTTTCTTGGCACAGCGCGTGAATGCCTTCCACTAAGTCGGCACGCTCTTGTTTAAAACGTGCCACGCTGCCTGGGTCACGCGTATCGAGCACATAACCATCGGCAAGCACAATTTGCATGCCATCGACGGTGCGATAAGAGTTTTGCGCCGTACCGCAGCACATGCCGCTGGCGTTATTGGCCGCAATGCCACCAATTTTACAGGTGTTGATGGAAGCGGGATCGGGGCCGATTTTGCGCTGAAACGGGGCAAGGTACTTGTTGGCATCGGCGCCAATCACGCCCGGTTGCAGGCGAATTTTCAAGCCTTGGTGTTGCACTTCATGCCCGCGCCAATCGTCGGTTAAGGTGATGAGTACCGAGTCTGAAACGGCTTGACCCGATAAGCTGGTACCTGCCGCGCGAAAAGTAAAATGAATGCCAAGTTTGTCACAGCTCTGAATAGCAAAAATCACTTCATCGAGTGATTTGAGGCGCAACACGATTTTAGGGATCAGCCGATAAAAGCTGGCATCAGTGCCGTAGGCGAGCCGCTTCGCTTCTTGAGTAATAATGCGCTGCGGATCAATTCGGCTCGCTAAAATTTGTTCGAGCTGTTGATAGAGACGATCGGCGATCGGTGGGGTCATACTGTACTTCCTCGTGTATTCCCTCTATTCCCTTTCTACTTGAAGTTGCAGGGGGCTGTAACTTCAAGCCGTTTAAGGTTAGGGGGTATTTTTATTATCTTTTGACTAATGAATCGCATGATAGTTCGGCAATGCTCTTTGCGCCAGTTAGCGTCATGGCAACCCGCATCTCTTTTTCATACAGGTCGAGCAGGTTTTCTACGCCAGCGCGCCCTTGCGCTGCCAGAGCGTAGATAAAGGAGCGGCCAAGCATGGTGCAATCAGCACCAAGTGCCAGCATGCGTACCACGTCTAGGCCAGTGCGGATACCAGAGTCGACCAGAATTTTTAGGTCGCCTTTCACCGCATCGGC
>JBOFIW010000074.1:0-8417 GCA_051650365.1 Vibrio sp.
AAACCTCAGCAAAATGATCGAGAGACGCCAGTCTTGACCATGTTTTATGACTTGCCGCCGCCAAACTTGCAGTGGTGTAAATCCCCTGCTCTGCCGCTCGAATGGCGGGTTCTAAAATCGAATGAAGGCTAAGGCCTGATGAAAAAAGCTGCAACGCTTCTTGCCAACCAGAAATAGTACCGGCCATAGTCAATGCTGCATCACCACCTTGTTGTGCGATACCTTGCGCTAACTTATAGCGGCTTACTTGAAGTTCTAAGGCAGAAGCACCACAAGCATCTATCGCTACTGGCGGCTTATCTTTAGCGGCAATTAGCCAAAAACCATCCCCACCAATACTGTTCATATGGGGGTACTGGACAGCAACCATCGCTGCAGCGGCAACCATAGCTTCACATGCAGTGCCACCTTGGCGAAGAATCGCTAAACCAACTTCACTGGCTTTATGGTGTGGGGCTGTAAATGCAACTTGTACCATAGATCACCTCGTAAGATAAAATACGAGAACAACTTAAGAGTTTTACTTAGAACAAGCTATTGAACGTTGGTAGAAATGTTGGAGAGTATGCAAATTTGGAGCGGGCAGCGGGAATCGAACCCGCATCATCAGCTTGGAAGGCTGAGGTAATAGCCATTATACGATGCCCGCGCATCGAAGAGACGTCGCTAATATGCCACACTCTTGAGAAAAGAAAACCCCTTTTTAATCATTTGCATGCTGTTTGCTTACGAGTTGAGCAGATGATTATCATAAACGTATAAAAAACACTCTATTATTTCTAAAAACTTGAAGTTGCAGCCTTATTTTTCTTCCTATCATCATAGGGGGAAAATGACGATTAGGCAGCAACTTCAAGTCGTTTAGAAATCAACCAATTAAATTTGGCCGGCTTCAATATAAGCATTCAACTCTTGGTTGCTCACAACGGTCAGCAGCTCGCCATCTAGATAAAAAGAGACATCATTTTGCCCTTTTTCGCCACGCAGCGTTTTATGAGAACCATCGACGTAGGTCACTTCCATTTGAAGAGTTTGTGGATCCAACTGCTGCATAGTCGCTTTTTCGATTGGCAGTAGATTGGTTTGCAAAGGAGCTTCTGTCAGCGCACGATCCAATTGTCCATTCACCTTAATGATCGAATTAGCTGGCATATCAACCACTGCTGGTGATTTCCCTGAAATCGGGTTTTTGCCAGTCCAAAATTCAATTGAGTTGAAAATAAACAGGTCAGCAGCACTGGTTAAGCCATAAACTGGAGAAAGTAACAGGAAGAGGCCTTCACGAGCATAACGGTTATCAACAACTTCTAGGTTGAATTTGTTGACGAGTCCTGTTGTTGCCATTTGTCCCATACAACCAGTCAAGGACGTTGCACCTAACCCAACAATAAGTGCCATTTTTAATGCTTGCTTATTCATACCATCACCACACAGTTAATTAAAAGGTGGATGATAGTAAAGTTTTTTTCTTGTTTAGGAAGAGTCACAGGAAGGAATTAACCATTTTCTAACAAAGACATTTATATTGTTAAGTATCAATATCGAGCATTTATGATTAAGTACAATTTAGAAACATCCATCAAACCAGTAAATCAACTGCCATCAAAGCACCTTCGTAAGTCGGTTTCTCCACTTTCTCGGTGAAGATACGCGATAAAACATTCCATTCAAAAATAAAAACAAACCCTTCATTTACAATCGCAACAAAATTGAAACTAGTGAAAGTTATTTTTTTACTGGGTAGAAAAAAGTGATTCCAATCACAAGGGTATTGGTTATAATCCGCGCGCTTTGCCAAGTGAGTTGAATTTTGCAAAGTAATTTTGAACAAATACCCCGATCAACGGGGTTGCCTATCCTAATTTTTAATTGAGTATCACAAACAATGAGCAAGATTGATAAAGCTATGCGCATTCTGCTGGCGGGTTTCTGTATCAACCTTTGTCTTGGCATTCTTTATGCCTGGAGCGTATTTAACAAAGCCCTCGTAACCGACTTTGGCTGGAGTGCTGCCGATGCATCTTCTCCTTATGCTATTGCAACCATCGCTTTTTCTGTCTGTCTTTTAGTTGCTGGCATCCTGCAAGACCGTATGGGACCTCGTAATATCCTAATTCTGGGTACAACTCTTACAGGCCTTGGCATGATTGCCTCTGGTTTTGCTTCTTCTGTATTGATGCTCAACATTACTTTCGGAATGATCACCGGTGCTGGTATCGGTTTTGGCTACGCTTGTCTTTCACCATCAGCGATGAAGTGGTTCCACCCAAGCAAAAAGGGCATGGTTAACGGCCTGATTGCGGCAGGTTTTGGCTTGGCCGCAATTTACCTTGCACCGCTAACCTCAACTTTGATCACTCATCTTGGCATCCAAACCAGTTTTATGATCCTTGGCGTTGGTGTGTTGGCGATTGCTGTTCCTTTGGCTTGTACGATCAACAACCCACCTGCCGGCTATGTCCCCGCAGAACCAAAGTTGAAAGCAGGCCAAGAAGCAAAAGCGGTGGTTAAAGCTGCAAACCTAAGCTGGAAAGCCATGCTAAAAACCCCACAATTTTATGCTCTGTGGTTAATGTATGCTCTGGCGGCTTCTGTTGGTTTAATGATCATCGGTAACATCACGAACATCGCAAGTGTTCAGGCAAACCTACCTAATGCGGTTTACCTTGCTTCAATCCTAGCTATCTTCAACTCTGGTGGCCGTATTGCAGCTGGCATCCTGTCCGATAAGATCGGGGGTGTGCGCACTCTGCTTCTTGCTTTCCTACTGCAAGGGGCGAATATGGTACTGTTTGCCTCATTTGATTCGGAGTTCACTTTGATCATTGGTACTGCTATTGCTGCGGTTGGTTACGGTACTTTGCTAGCTGTATTCCCATCGATCACGGCTGAGTTCTATGGTCTGAAAAACTACGGGACTAACTATGGCGTACTCTATACCTCATGGGGTATCGGTGGTGCAATTGGTGCCGCTGTAGTGGGTTACTCGATGACGCACGGTGGTGGTTATAACTTAGCCTACACTATCTCTGCGGGCATGATGGCCGTGTGTATTGTTCTCGCTCTTGTTACTAAGCCAATTTCAGCTGAAAAAGTGGCGCAACTACAAACGGCATAATAAGCCAATATACGTTTCTTTAGAGCCTGCCCCTGTCAGGCTCTTTATTTTTCTGAAGTTTTTTCCCCTTTCTATTTGACGCTGTGGTTGTGCTGGCTACTATCCCGCCTATCTGCAACTCCAAGTAAAATGCATCACAAGTTGGACATATCCCTATATCCTTTGCTTTAATTCACCCATTCTCATTTTTCGTTTTGTAATTATGAATTCCAAATCCTCAATTCTCCTGCTGGTGGTGACGATTTTCTCTGGTTGTGCCATGTATGCAGGTATCAATTATGATCAATTATTTGGCACTGAGCATGTCCGCAACAGGCTGATGCCACTGCAATCAAATCAAGCGCAATACTTCTTAAATGAAGTAAAACCAATTTTGGATAGTAGATGTGTCGTTTGCCACGCTTGTTACGATGCTCCTTGTCAGTTAAAAATGACGTCAAGCGAAGGGATTGATCGAGGAGCAAGCAAGGCTCTTGTCTATCAAGGAACTCGTCTCACAGCTGCTGCACCGACTCGCCTCTATGAAGATGCGCAGTTCACTCAAGAATGGCGAGAGGCTGGTTTTCATCCGATTTTGAATGAGCGCGATCAAACCGCGCAAGCCAATGTTGATGCCGGAGTAATGGCTCGTCTATTAATGCAGAAAGAGCATCATCCACTTCCCCAACAAGATCAATTAGAAGGTTTTGATTTCTCCATCGATCGGGAACAAACTTGTCCAACGATCAATGAGATGGATCATTTCGAGCAAGCTAACCCGAATTGGGGAATGCCTTTTGGTATGCCCAATTTATCTTCCAAAGAATATGCAACTCTGATGACTTGGCTAAAAGAGGGAGCGGTAATGAATCAACACCTCCCCCTCACGCAACAAGAACAAACCTCTGTTGATGATTACGAAGCGCTACTAAATTACAGTGCTCGTAAAAACCAGCTTGCGGCTCGTTATATTTATGAGCATTTATTTCTCTCGCACCTGTTCTTCTCTGAAATTGCAGTGGAGCGTCCACGTTTCTTTAAATTGGTTCGTTCTGC
Source organism: Vibrio sp. (assembly GCA_051650365.1). Classification (GTDB taxonomy): domain Bacteria; phylum Pseudomonadota; class Gammaproteobacteria; order Enterobacterales; family Vibrionaceae; genus Vibrio. The sequence goes on from JBOFIW010000074.1 coordinate 4,154, forward strand.
CACCCCCCCTGGTGAACCAGTGAAGTTGATTGCCACTCGCCGCCCTTACGATGATCCGAAGGTTGAACGAGTGTACTACCGCCTAGTCCCTGAGCAAGAAACGATTGTTGATAAAACACATATGCCGTTTGCACTCAATCAACAACGGATCACTAACTGGAAAGCCTGGTTTATTGAAGCTGACTACAACGTAGCGGAATTGCCGAGTTATAACCCTGAGATTGCGGCTAACCCAATGTCAGCGTTTATCGATCTACCAGTGAAGGCGCGGTTTAAATTTTTGCTCGATAACGCGCAAAATACCGTTATGGCATTTATTAAAGGCCCAGTTTGCCGCGGCCAATTAGCGTTGAATGTGATTAACGATAGATTCTGGATCTTCTTCCTCGATCCGGATAAAGCGGACTTACCTGAGGTGAATGAATTCTATCGCTCACAGGTCGAAAACTTAAAACTGCCTGCAGAACAAGAAAATACTGCCCTTCCTCTGAGTAACTGGGTGCGTTATTCACTACAACAAAGCCGGTATTTAGAAGCAAAGTCTGAATTTATTAACCAGTGGTTTAAAAATGGAACCCACCTAACCACGGATATCATTTGGGATGGATCTGGCACTAACTCTAATGCCGCTTTAACCATTTTCCGTCATTTCGACAGTGCTTCCGTGGTGCAAGGGCTAGTCGGTGAGCCACCGAAAACCGCATGGGTATTCGATTACGCGCTGTTAGAACGGATCCACTATTTATTAGTCGCAGGCTTTGATGTCTATGGTAATTTCGGGCACCAGCTCATTACTCGCATGTTTATGGATTTCCTACGAATGGAAGGCGAAAGTAACTTCGTGGCTTTGTTACCACGCGATATGCGACATCAAGAGCTCTCTAGTTGGTACCAAGACCAAAGCGTACAATTCTCTGCTTTCTTGCAACGTAACGTAAAACCGTTTGACCAGCCAACGAGCGTAAAATACACCACAGACGATCCTAAGCAGGAGCTGTTTGCTAAATTACGAGCTCAAGTGAAACCCGTGTTAAGTAACCGATATGCGATTACTCAAACAGGCTTAAAAGTAGAAACTGAATTTGCTTTACGACAAATAGACCACTTGCGTGGCGAAGGTTTGCTTCCAATCCCACAACTTATGATGTTAATGGTGGAAAGTGACCGTGGAATATCGCAATTATTTACGTTAATCCACAATAACGCACACACCAATATCTCTAGTTTGTTTGATGAGCATAATAACCGTGACCCCAAAAATGATGATTTAACCTTGGTACGAGGCGTAGTGGGAAGTTATCCCTCGGCTTATCTAAAGCTCAAAGAAAGCCAGATCCCAGAGCTATATCAACGCCTCTCTACTATGAAATCCGAACAGGACTACATAGCATTACTAGATCGCTTTGCTGTACGTCGCAGTTCTCCTAACTTCTGGGCATTCAGTGATCAAGTGCATCAATGGTATCGCCAAGATCAACCGATTGAGTATGGTTTACTCGATTACAACCGTTTCGAAAATCGTTAGTTCCAGTGATGCCCCACTTCAAGATGGGGCATTTACTTTCGCTAATTTCAGGTTATTTAAAACATATATTCATTCACTTCAGCATGTACCCAAGCTGCCACTTCATCTTCTAACTCTTGGCTTGTAAATTGAGTAGCGGCATTGTCGTAAAATTCAATGGTTGAGTCGCGTATACTTAATCTCAATTCAGCATCAGCGAACAGAAGCTTATATCCCGATAGTACATTCATGAACATACCGCTTACATCGAAGTCCTCATAGATCCTTTCTACATTCAGCACCAGTCTCTTTCTTTGGTGATCATCAAAATAAACGTTACCATTCAAATGAATCTTATGACTATCTAAAAACTGAGCGATGTAGAGAACGGATGCCACATCAAAAATGATCATGAATAACCTCATTAGCAATAAATTATTTGCGCACAATATCACAAATATCTATGCAAACTGGTCTAACGATACATTTTATGATTACTCACTATAGGAAAGCATTAACGGACTCAATCTACACATCCCATACAAATGGAGATGGCACATATTACCTCTTGCTAGACTACACTTACTCAAAAACATACGTCAGCGATATTGGCATCATTGATACCCACCATTCTACATAGGAGGTATGAGATGAATACTCAAGACCACATCGAAGCCATTAAGCAAGAAATCTATCTCGCATTTTCTGAGGGGGACTTGGATACGGTTAACTTACTCGAAAAGCAATTAGAACAGATGCGAGGCACTGCATCCAAAAAAATGGATGAGCCTTATGCGCCGGAAGGGCATGATTATTGGGATCACGATTGGCGTTAATCATCAAGAATAGGTGCGAAGCAAAGAAGCCGAACCTTCTAAGCTCGGCTTCTCTCTGTTTGTTTCAAGGGCTGATTAAGTCCCAAGGATAAGTAATGGCAAACTGAGTAAGGTATCTCCGGTGGAAGCAAAACCTATGATGATCGCTATCAACCCACTAACCAAAGTGAAATACCAAATGGTAGAAATAATCTGTGCATAACGATTGAGTGGTAACAAATGGCTATGATGACGTTGGCGCCATTCAAAAATAATATCCAACGTGCCCATTAGCAGCAGAAAACCAAACAAGGTTAAACCTAAGCTGTAACTCAGAGCGATCCCTCCAAGGATCGCTAGCGCACACACAAACACACCGGCTTTACTGTTCATCGAAAAGCTCACGCTTTTAAGTATATGTCCTCCATCAAGTGGTAAGACAGGCAATAAATTAAACAGATTGAGAAAAGCATTAAATACTGCAAGTGCCGCCCAGAAAGGCGAATCAGTAATCCAATACACGCCAACTAAAAGCAGTGACAATAGGAAACCAAAGCAAGGTCCCATGATTGAGATCACGACATCTTGCCAACGAGTATTAATTTTCTCATCACTGAGTGCTAGGCCACCAAGAAAAGGAACAAGATAAATTCCTTTGGTTTTCATGCCAAAGTATTTCATGGCTTTCACATGGCCATACTCATGAAAAACCAAGCACCCGATCAGCGCCAAAGCAAATTGAAACGAGAATAACCATGAATAAGCCGCAAGGCTGGCTGATGCCATCACTACTTTGATCATTTTCGCGCTTTTGAGCGCTTTCATGGCTAAAGAGGCTAAACCAACAACACTGAACTTCCGCTCTACTTTTGGTGCTTCATAGGGCGTCTGGCGTTCAATATCTTTTTCACAACGCACCCCTTGCGCGACAATTTCATCATTGAGTTTGGCTTGATACTTTAACTCAAACGGCTGCCAGGAAAGTTCCAGATCTAAGCAACAATCCAGCACGCTTTCACCTTGAGTCAGTTGAAAATGGTGCTGAATATTACCTTGATAATTCTCTTGAGCTGGTCGCTGAGCAACCAAAATGTTGTTCCAAAATAGTTGCTGCCAACCAGCCATCGACCCTTCGAGTCGTAAAGGCTTTCCTAAATAATCAATACGAAGCAGTTCCAAATTTCAATCCAACATTCACCAAATGATGGCACATTATACCGAAAGCCTTGAAAAGAAGCAGAAATTTCCCCTATTTCAGGCGTAAGATTGGCAAAGAAAAGCAGTGATTTTGAGGAAATAGCCGAATATCCCTTTAAATTTTGAGCTTAAAATGGATAATACGCGCTTACATTTATTTACAAGGTGGGTACTATGTCTACTGAAGCAACTTTACTTGAACGCTGTCAATCACAATGTGAGCTTTGCGCTGCCTCTGCTCCTCTTTCTCCTTTTGTGGTTGCACCGCATGCACTTGTCACTGTCGATCACGCTGTGATGCTTTGTGACACCTGTAAAGGACAAATCGAAAACCCAGAAACCGTGGATGTAAATCACTGGCGTTGTCTGAATGACAGCATGTGGAGCCAAGTTCAACCGGTTCAGGTTCAAGCATGGCGCCAACTAAAACGTATTTCTGAAACAGAAAGCTGGGCTCGTGATCTGTTGGATATGATGTATCTGGATGAAGAGACTGCTAAATGGGCAGAAATCGGCATGGATGATGATGCAGAGAAACCACGCGATGTGAATGGCGTTGAATTAAAAAAAGGTGACGATGTCACTGTAATCAAAGATCTGCCAGTGAAGGGCTCAAGCATGGTGATCAAGCAAGGTACTGCTGTGCGCGGTATCGCTCTGACTGAAGATCCAAAGCACATTCAAGGCAAAGTCAACGGCCAAACCATGTACATCATTGCTGAGTACTGCCGTAAGAAATAATCACTGA
>JBOFIW010000075.1:0-2315 GCA_051650365.1 Vibrio sp.
GCGGCGATTGCCGCACCATTGTTGGTTGCGATTGGTTTTCCAGCCCTTGCTGCCGTGTTAATGGGCATGATGATCCAATCGACGCCCGTTTCATTTGGCGCAGTTGGTACGCCGATCATTGTTGGCGTCAACAAAGGTCTAGACACCCACAACATCACCGAAGCGCTGGTGGTTAATGGTTCAAACTGGGATGTGTATCTGCAGCAAATCACCACCAGTGTGGCGCTGATCCACGCTTCAGTCGGCACACTGATGCCCATTTTGATGGCGATGATGTTGACCCGTTTCTTCGGTAAGAATCGTAGCTGGACGGAAGGTTTGGACATTCTGCCTTTCGCGATTTTTTCAGGCCTTGCCTTTACTGTTCCTTACGCACTGACCGGCGTGTTCCTCGGCCCTGAGTTTCCTTCACTGATGGGCGGTCTCGTTGGCCTTGCGATTGTGGTGACGGCGGCGAAAAAAGGCTTCTTGGTACCCAAAACCCAATGGGATTTTCGTCCTGAAAACGAATGGCCTGCGGAATGGTTAGGTTCGCTAAAAATGGATCTGGATGACGTCAAAGCCAAGCCGATGAGTCTTGCTCTCGCATGGGCACCTTATGTGCTGCTCGCGGTGATTCTCGTCGCTAGCCGTGTGAGTGCGGATTTCAAAGCGTTGCTACTGGGTATCAAGGTTTCCTTTAGCAATATTTTAGGTGAAACCGGCATCAGCGCCTCAATTGAGCCTCTCTATCTACCCGGTGGCATTCTGGTTTTCGTTGCCCTGATTGCAGTACTCACTCAAACACGCAGCTTAGCGCCGATGGGCAAAGCGTTTGGTGAATCGACCAAAACCTTGATTGGCGCAGGCTTTGTACTGGTGTTTACCATCCCGATGGTGCGGATTTTCATTAACTCTGGAGTTAACGGCGCAGATTTAGCCAGTATGCCGGTGACGACCGCTAACTTTGCAGCAGGTTTAGTGGGTGACGCTTTCCCAATGCTGAGTGCAACCGTTGGTGCACTGGGCGCTTTCATTGCCGGTTCCAACACAGTGTCCAATATGATGTTCAGCCAATTCCAATTTGAAGTGGCACAAACGCTGACCATCTCGAGCGTGGTGATCATCGCTCTGCAAGCCGTGGGGGCCGCCGCCGGTAACATGATTGCCATCCACAACGTGGTAGCAGCATCAGCGACGGTTGGCCTGCTGGGGCGTGAAGGTGCGACACTGCGCAAAACCGTTTTGCCAACCCTCTACTATCTTGTTTTGACAGGCATCATCGGCATGACCGTGATTTACGGCTTCAACATGACCGATGCTTTGATGAACCGCTAAACCTTTAATCAGTACCGGGAGCGAGCATCTCGCTCTCACCGCTCAAGCTCACCGTTGTACCTCTATGAGCTTGAGCAAAAAAGAGACATTCACAGAATAGGCCCAGAATAGGATTGCATTATGATCATTTCCGCTTCGACCGATTACCGCGCAGCAGCCAAAGCCAAACTACCGCCCTTTTTGTTCCACTACATTGATGGCGGCTCGTATGGCGAACACACACTCAGACGCAACACCGATGATCTGGCCGACATCGCCCTACGCCAACGCGTGCTGAATGATATGTCGGAGCTGAGTTTAGAAACCGAGCTGTTTGGCGAAAAAATGGCGCTGCCGATCGCCCTTTCTCCAGTGGGCTTAACCGGCATGTACGCCCGCCGTGGCGAAGTGCAAGCCGCGCAAGCGGCTGAAGCCAAAGGCATTCCTTTTACTCTTTCTACGGTTTCAGTCTGCCCGATTGAAGAAGTGGCGCCTTCGATCCATCGTCCAATCTGGTTCCAGCTTTACGTTTTAAAAGATCGCGGTTTTATGAAAAACGTGTTGGAACGTGCCAAAGCCGAAGGTGTGAAAAATCTCGTATTCACCGTCGATATGCCAGTACCGGGTGCCCGTTATCGCGATATGCATTCCGGCATGAGTGGCCCTAACGCTGCGATGCGCCGTGTATTGCAAGCCATGGTACACCCAAGCTGGGCATGGGATGTAGGGGTGCTTGGTAAACCACACGACTTGGGCAACATCTCCACATATCGTGGTTCACCGACCAAACTGGAAGACTACATTGGCTGGCTGGGCGCGAACTTTGATCCTTCCATTTCATGGAAAGACTTAGAGTGGATCCGTGATTTCTGGGACGGCCCAATGATCATCAAAGGCATTTTGGATACAGAAGATGCGAAAGACGCCGTACGTTTTGGCGCCGATGGCATAGTGGTGTCTAACCACGGTGGCCGCCAGTTAGATGGGGTACTTTCTACCGTGCAAGCGCTACCCGCGAT
>JBOFIW010000076.1:0-5089 GCA_051650365.1 Vibrio sp.
CGTAATTTTTCCATTGGGTCAAGAATGGCATGCTTATCTAAGAGACGAACCAAGAGATAATCCTCAGCCTGTGGATCGGTTGCACCTGCCGCAAGGATCGCTTCCAGTTCTCCTTCAATAATTCGCATCTGATGTGGGGCTTGTAGAGGTATTGCTGTTGCTCGGACAAAACCTTGGCGATCTAACTCCACTAAGGTTGCTCCTTTACTTTGGTGCTGCTCACCAAAACTGTATTTCATTAAAGAACCCGAATAACGGATATGCTCAGCCCCTTTCATTTGTGGCTGATGCAGGTGCCCTAATGCGACATAATCAAACGGCAAAAAATGGCGATGATCAACGCGATCGGATCCCCCAATGGATAACGGACGCTCAGATTCTGACTCCATCGCTCCATCGACAAAACAGTGACTGATCAAAACATTGTGTTGGGAAGATGCCGCTTTAGCGAGGATTTTTTCACACAGCAGTTGATGCGCAGCATCATGGCTGTTGATTTCATTTTGATAATAGTGACGCACCAATTCGGGATCGTTGTATGGCATGCCCCAAAAAGCCACTTCACCCGCTTGCTCAGAGTGAAGCACCAAAGGCTCCATCATCTGCTCAAAATCCGCGAAAATGTGTAAGCCGGATTTTTTCATCTGTTTGGCCGCAAAACCTAAGCGTTTTGCACCATCATGGTTACCGGGGATCATCAGTAAAGGCGTGTTGAGTTCTCCGCATATCACACTCACGACTTCATCAAGCAGGTCAATCGCCGCAGTAGGTGGCACTGAGCGATCATAAATATCGCCGGCGACGACCACCGCATCAACAGGATTGTCGCGCAGAAATTGAATCAACTGATTGAGTACAGCACGCTGATCGGCTAAGAGGGAAACTTGATGAAATTGGCGGCCAAGATGCCAATCAGAGGTATGCAGAAACTTCATGCCTTTCCTGTCGAGGAAACAAAAACTGGCGCACATCATACCTTTATTTCACGCAATTTTGATGCAGGACTATGACAAATTGAGCTTAAGCCCCCCCTTTCGGTAAAAATTCAGCGATGAATCCCATTGCTTGGCTGCAAAGACGCCCCATAAATGAACAGAGCCTTCACCAGGAGTCTCATTACTACCACCGCGGTTTTAGCTTCTTACTTTTAACTGGCGCGGAATAAGTTCAACCCCGGTTTGATACCGTTTGGCCGAAGCATTAAGCGCTAAAGCCAGTGCACTGTCCGCAATGAGCTCAAACTGTTGAGGCAATGAATTCACCCGTATTGGTAAAAAGTCCAGTAACCGATTATCACCAAATGTGGCTAAGCGTACCTTTTGCATCAGGTCTGGCTGCTCAAGTAATACATCCAAAATACCCTCCAACAAAGTGTAGGAGGTAGCCACTACTGCATCCGGCAGCTGTTGGTTTTCCACCCATTTGGCAAATACTTTACGTCCTTCTTCACGGTTAAAGTGTTCGCCATATCCGATCCGCGTAGATAGCCCCCACTCTTTTGCTGCCATAACAAATCCTTGCTCACGTTCTCGAGAAACACTCAACTCAGGCAAGGCTCCTACTAAGCCGATGCTATGGACCTGCTTGCTTAATACCGATCGAGTGAGTTCAAACGCTGCACCAAAGTCTTCGCTGATCACGCAGGAGAAATACTCATCATCCAACGCTCGGTCAATCGCAATAACAGGGGTGCCAGATTGTTGCAGCTTGAGATAGAAATCGCTGGCATTGGGGATGCCGCTTGCGACAAACAAAGCATCAATCCGCCGAGATAGCAAAGCCTCAGCCGCTGCCATTTCAATTTCTGGATCATCATCCGAGCAAGCAATTAAGATTTGGTAACCGGCTTGTCGCGAGTTTTGCTCAAGTAATTTGGCTAATCGTGCATAGCTGGTGTTCTCTAAATCAGGAATGATTAAGCCAAAAGAGCGGCTGTTACCTGCACGCAATGCTGAGGCCGCATGATCGGGACGGAAATTGTACTGTTCAACTACCGCCATCACTTTTTGCTGAGTTTTCTCGCTAATCCGATATTTTTGTGCCTTGCCATTAATTACATAACTGGCGGTGGTTTTAGATACCCCTGCGAGTTTCGCAATTTCATCCAGTGTCATAATCCCTACTCATTTTATGTGCGTCTGATCATAGAACGCGATTTTTGCTCTCAGCTCAGAGTTGAATTATATGCTGAACCGATTCAGTATTAAAGCTGAAAGGATTCAGCAAAAGCATAGAGACTTCACACTCTCACCAACAATCGGTGAATGGGTGAGAATAGGAACAAGCAGCATGATCGTGATTATTCGGGGTTTTGCTGAATTTTTTTGCCCTTAAAGCTGAACCGATTCAGCTTTAAGAAAATAAAGAGCGGATCGCATCCGTTAAACATATCCAAAGCCACCTACGCTTCATAGCTCAGAGGTATGGATGCATCCCTCCAAAATAGGCAGGCAACAAGGGGTTAAGTATGTTGGAACTCACCACACAAGATATTCAATTGCAGCAGCAGTTCGACAATAAGCAAGCTGCAATCCAAGGACTCGCAAATGCACTGACCGCAAAAGGTTTCGTTGCTGAAGGTTACGCGCAAGGTATGCTCAATCGCGAAGCGCAGCACTCGACTTATTTGGGGAATGGTATTGCAATTCCTCATGGCACAACAGATACCCGAGAATTGGTACAGCAAACGGGTGTAACCGCCATGCATTTTCCACAAGGTTTAGACTGGGGAGATGGCAACCGTGTTTATGTTGCAATTGGCATTGCGGCAAAATCGGATGAACACTTAGGCATTCTCAAACAGCTCACGAAAGTGTTATCGGCAGAGGGCGTGGAGCAAGCCTTACAGAAAGCGAAAACGGCGCAGCAGATCATCGCAATCATTAAGGGTGAAGCACAGCTCAGCGCCGATTTTGATGCCTCATTGATCCAACTGCAATTTCCGGCAAGCGACATGGTGCAAATGAGTGCCGTCGCTGGTGGACTGCTAAAAAATACAGGCTGCGCAGACAGCGAATTTGTTGCAGAGTTAGTGACCAAATCCCCTACCCACTTGGGCCGTGGTGTTTGGCTAGTTGCCAGTGATCGCGCCGTAAAACGCACGGGAATGTCTATCGTAACCACCGCAAATCATTGCGAATACCAAGAACAAACGGTTAAAGCACTGATCGCATTTTCCGTGTGTAATGATGCCCATCAATCCCTGTTAAACAAACTTTCTCAACTTGTTTTTCAACAGCAGCAAGAACAACTCTTACAAGCAGATGTGAACCAACTCCTTGCCATGTTTACGGAGGCAGAACCACAAGTCAGCACCGATACCGCCTCACAAGCTGAGCATAGTGCCGTGTTTCGCATCAAAAACACTCACGGCTTGCACGCCCGCCCAGGCGCGATGTTGGTTGCAGAAGCGAAGAAATTTGAATCTACGATCCGAGTCTCCAATCTTAATGGTGATGGCCAAGTCGTGAATGCGAAAAGCTTGATGAAAGTGATTGCCCTTGGTGTGAAAAACAATCATCAGTTGCAATTCAGTGCAGAAGGCTCTGACGCCGAAGCAGCACTGCAAGCGATTGGTGCCGCGATTAATGCTGGTTTGGGTGAAGGTTGAGGGGTAGATGATGAACAATAAAGTCGTCACCATTACCTTAAATCCAGCATTGGATTTAACCGGCAGCATGGCGCAGCTAAATGTAGGATCGGTCAGCCTTGTGGAACAAAGCTCACTGCATGCCGCCGGAAAAGGCGTCAACGTAGCTAAAGTGCTGAGTGAACTGGGAGCGGATGTTACCGTCACAGGTTTTCTAGGCCGTGATAACCAAGAGCTGTTTTGCCAACTGTTTACTGAACTTGGCGTGCGTGACGAGTTCATCCGCATCGCGGGAGCCACACGCATCAATGTCAAACTGGTCGAGCAGAATGGCGAGGTCAGTGATATTAACTTTCCTGGCATTTCCGTCTCTCAAACTGATATCGAAGCCTTCGAACGTACCTTACTGCGTTTAGCACAAGATCATGATTATTTTGTTCTCGCAGGCAGTTTGCCAAAAGGGGTTTCACCACAACGTTGTGCAGGTTGGATTGCTCAATTACGCAGCATGAATAAAAAAGTGCTGTTTGATAGCAGCCGCGAGGCATTACTCGCAGGGTTAGATGCTAAACCGTGGTTGATCAAACCCAACGATGAAGAACTCGCGCAGTGGTGTGGCCGAGAATTGGCAACCCTAGCGGACTGCCAACAAGCCGCAGCGGAACTCGCTCAAAAAGAGATTGAGAACATTGTTATCTCTATGGGCGCTGCGGGGGTTATGTGGCTACATCATAATGAGTGGCTGCATGCTAAACCACCCAAAATGCACGTTGTCAGCACAGTCGGTGCTGGCGATACGCTGGTTGCAGGTCTCTGCTGGGGACACATGCAACAGATGGAAAAAGAACATCTGCTTCGGTTCGCTACCGCCCTATCCGCACTTGCTGTAACGCAAGTGGGTGTGGGTATTAGTGATAAGGAACAACTCAATACTCTACAACAACAAGTGCAAGTATCCGCACTCCATCCTGTGATGAGTGCCTAAGGACAGAAGGTCGTGAATATGAAAATAGCCATTGTAACCGCATGCCCAAGTGGTGTTGCTAACAGCATTATCTCTGCTGGTTTATTGCAGCAAGCCTGTAAAACCTTAGGTTGGGAGGCAATCATTGAATGCCACTCTACAGTGATTGCTGGCCATACCCTAACAGAGGATGAAATCCGAGCGGCAGATCTTATCGTGCTTGCCACCAACAGCACCATTGACACACAACGCTTCGTGGGTAAAAAAGTGTATCAAAGCTCGATTTCAGCTTGCACGACCGACCCTGTCGAGTATTTGAATCAAGCGGCAGCGCAAGCGAGCGAGCTGACTCAAGCACAAGTCACTCAGGCTAAGGCTGCAAAACCCATTACGGCTGCAAATAATCAGGTTGTAGCGAAAAGAATCGTTGCCATCACCGCCTGTCCAACGGGTGTGGCACACACCTTCATGGCAGCCGAAGCCTTAGAGGCAGAAGCGGTACGTCAAGGTCATCAAATCAAAGTCGAAACACGGGG
>JBOFIW010000077.1:0-2413 GCA_051650365.1 Vibrio sp.
ACTTCTTCAAGCTCTTGATACAGAGCTTTCTCTTTTTTAAGGTCGCCGACTTTGCGCGCTTGAGTTGCCTCTTTTTCTTGCTTAAATGAATCCCCCCAAACAATATTTTCTAAACGGGTTTTCGATAACTCCACCCCAAGAAAATTGACGTTATCCAATTGAGCACAATGTAAATTGGCACCAGAAAGGTCTGCCTTCATTAACGAGGAATCTCGTAAATCTAGCTTGAAAAAATGAGCATTACTCAGATTCGCTCGATAAAAATCAGCCTCACGACAGGAGTATCCGTTTGAACTTCCTCGGTGGACTAAGTTGATGTGACTTAAATCCGTTTTCGTTAGCTGAAAACCATCCAGAGGCCGCCCAGAGTGAGCCCATGCTTCTAATTGTTCCTTCACATCATCACGACTTTTATCAACCGCAGGATCATGCCAATAACATAGTCCACTTTCACTTGCAGTTTGATCGCAATGCCATCCTGACGGGCTGCAATAACAACATTTTAGGGACTCGCTTTCCATTCTTTGGGCTCCTAACCATAGCGTTCATAAATAAGTTTAGGAACCTTCCAACAGAGTGCTAGTTCTCAACGTAGGATTTGTTGATCTAGCCAGTCTGTGAATACTTGTGTTGCATCACTGGCTTGATGGGTAATTAAAAAGTATCCCGCTTGCGCTGGAATAGGTGCAAATGGCGTCACCAAACGTCCTGAGTCTAATTCATTGGAAAGCAGCGCTATACGTGCTAACGCGATACCGACTCCTGCCTCAGCAGCAGACATGGCCATATCAGTACGATTGAAATAATGATCACGCCGCTTTGGTAGCACAACTCCCATCTGCTTTGCCCAATAATGCCACTCCTGATCGCGCGCCGCATTTGCCCACGGCATCGCATCATGTAGTAACACCACTTGTGGCCAAGCCGCAGAATAAGCCCAATCCTGTTGCAACCAAGGGTGGGCGGCAAGATAAGCCTTACTCATTACAGGCAGTAAGAATTCCTCCATCAATAACTGTGCATCTTTTCGTGGGTAAGGCAACATGCCGTAATCGATCGCCAGATCGTAGTCTCGCCTATCGCTATCCACCAACGCCCCTTCCGCGAAGGTTTGAATTTGAATCTCTGGATGGCGACGATAAAAATCCTCTAAACGGGGTACCAGCCATTTAAAGGCAAACGAGGGGGTAAGTTTAAGCCGGATCTCTTTACGTTCTGATGAAAGCTTTAAGCCTCGAAGAGTTTGCTCAATATCTTGATAACTACGCTGCACAGTGTTGAGTAATTGCTCCCCAGCTTCGGTTAAACGCACACCACGCGAGTGCCGTTCAAATAAACTAAAACCGAGTTGAGCTTCTAGTTGCAATATTTGTTGACTAATCGCTCCCGTCGTAAGGTGCAATGCCGTCGCCGCTAGGCTAAAACTCGGGTACTGGGCCACCTGCATAAAGGTATATAAGCTGGCAGCTTGATGACTTTTCAACATGGCTTTGCTTTTAGTTTTACTAAATGGTGATGATAAATATTATAGATTGTTAATAAAAAGTAAATCCTAGAGACTAGGCCGGCTATTGAGAGAGGAGTCAATGATGGAAGTTTTAGTCTTAGGTAGCGGTGTTGTGGGACTAACTAGTGCGTGGTATCTGGCACAAGCTGGGCACGCTGTGACTGTGGTTGATCGCCAACCACGTAGTGCGGAAGAAACCAGTTTTGCTAATGCTGGGCAAATTTCCTATGGCTATTCTTCTCCTTGGGCGGCACCTGGAATTCCACAAAAAGCACTCAAATGGATGTTGGAAGAACATGCACCACTAAAAATTCAACCTTCGCTCGATCCTGCGTTACTGAGCTGGATGGGCAAGATGCTGCTTAACTGCCAACTTTCGCGCTACCAAGTCAATAAATCGCGGATGTTGGCAATTGCCAACCATAGCCGCGAGTGTTTAAAAGCACTCAATCAAACGTATCAGCTCGATTACCAAGGCCGCCAGCGCGGCACTTTGCAGGTATTTCGTGATGAAAAGCAGTTAGTCGCGATTGAAAAAGACATGCAGCTCCTAGCGCAAAGTGGTGTGCGTTTTGAACTGTTGAATGTCTCGCAGTGCCTAACTCATGAACCGGGGCTAGCCCCTGTGCAGGAAAAATTGGTGGGTGGCCTATGGCTACCCGATGACGAAACAGGCGATTGTTACCTGTTTTGTCAGCAATTAACGGAACTAGCGCAGCAACATGGAGTGCGTTTTCAATTTAACTGCCACATCCAGCAATTGGTTCATGAGGGTAAAAAGATCATTGGTGTCCAAACCGATTTGGGCTTACTCAAGGCTGATGCTTATGTGGTGGCACTAGGCAGCTACTCCACTGCACTTCTCAAACCGTTGGGGATAGATATACCTGTCTATCCAGTAAAAGG
>JBOFIW010000078.1:0-7044 GCA_051650365.1 Vibrio sp.
TCATCAATGGTGAATTCCAAACGCCCCAAGCCAGGGCCTTTCATGCCAAACAGCAATGACAAAAACTGTTTAGGTTGGCAGCGAATCACTTTCCAAGAATCAATAAAATCACCTACCGCCAGTTCAGCCCCAGCCGGATAACGTCGGATAGGCTTACCTCCGCCGAAAAATAAATCGAGCCATTCACGAGTTCTCCACAGCACGTTAGCAAAAAAGTAGCCTTGGTCACGACGGCCGATGGTGCGGATCACTTTCCACAAATCTTGGCTGTTTAGCTCGGTTTCAATACTTGCACCAGCCTGTTTCGGGTAATAACCAAAACCGGGCTGCCAACGCAAAATGGCGTTGGGATCAAAGCCCCAAACTTGGCTACGCACAAAGGTACCTTCGCTTTCAATGGCTTGAGATACTGCGTCACGATAGGAGATTAAGGGTTGCGGATAGCGTGCTTCTATCGCTTGGCAGTCAGCAATAAAATCATGGGTTAATCCTTCTAGAAGTGATCGACCTATTGTGCTTGGTACGGAAGTCACCATGCCTAACCAGCGTGATGCCATGCGTGGTGTTAGAAAGCGAGTCGACCACAAGCGAAAAGGCTTGTCAGTGAGTTCGCACAAAATGCGAAATTGTTCTCGATAACTCAATACATCGGGTCCACCAAGTTCAAACATCTGATGTTCGCGTGGCTGCTCTAAGGCAAACTTAAGCAGATAAGTGTTGAGATTGGCTAATGCAATCGGGTTGGCTTTGGAGTCGACCCATTTGGGCGTGATCAGCACGGGTAGGTTATACACAAAATCACGCATGATTTCGAAAGCAGCAGAGCCAGACCCAATGATGACGCCCGCTCTGAGTTCGGTAATCGGTACGTGAGATTGGCGCAAGATTCGACCTGTATCGTAACGAGCTTGCAGGTGTGGCGAGTGACCTGATTCAGGCTGCAAGGAGCTTAAGTAAATGACATGCCGAACCTGATTATGCGGTAGATCGAGTGCATCCTTAACGTTTTGCGCCAATGAAAGCTCGTAATCGACAAAATCACCGCCGTGAGCCATCCCATGCACTAAGAAAAACACCAAATCATAATTTGGGATGGTAGCGAGCGTTTTAGGGCGATCCGCTAGATCAAGATTGAGTAGTGTTAAGTTGGGATGAGTAGGCAAACGCGCATTCAAAGTCTCAATATGACGAGAAGCAGCCGTGGTGTGGTATCCCGTATTCAGTAGCAGGGGGAGCAGTTGTGCCCCTACATAACCTGATGCACCTAACACTAATACCTTTTTCATTCGGCCATCCTTTTTAATCGTTTGTTGTGATTATGCACGCGTGAGTATAATAACGGCTGTTTTTTCTGCTTGCTATGCCCTACCCGATTCGAGTTCCAACGTTAAGAGGGAAGGGCGTATCACACGCTTTGGAGTGATATTGTGTCTGTTGTCTCTCAAGTTTTATCCCACATGAGAGGGGATTTCTTTCGCCGCTTGATCGCCATCGCGCTGCCGATCACGATACAAAATATCATGTTTTCCAGCCGAGGGTTGGTTGATGTCTTGATGCTGGGGCAATTAGGAGAAGCGGAAATCGCGGCTGTTGGCGTGGCGGCGCGCGCCACTTTTGTTACCACTATCATGCTGGTTGGCGTGACTACAGGCGGTGCATTGCTGACTGCGCAATATTGGGGTGCAGGTGATCGCAAAGGTGTGCGTGAAAGCACCGCGCTGACGTGGCTAGTCTCTAACTTCTTTGCCTTTTTTACTGTTTTGCTGTTTTTATTCTTCCCACAGCAAATTATGTCGCTGACCACGGAATCACCGCAAGTTAACGCCTTAGGTAGTCAATACTTGATCATCACGTCGTTCACCATGTTTGCGGTGGCCTGTGTCAGCAGTATGGCCGTGGGGCTACGTGCCATGCATAAACCTGGTATCAGCACTTTCTTCAGTGGCATCGGGATTGTTTCCAACGTTTTACTCAACTGGGTTTTGATTTTCGGTAAATTTGGTTTTCCCGCCATGGGTATTGAAGGGGCGGCCATTGCAACACTGTTGAGTGGTGCGATTGAAGTTGCCTGTTTATACAGCTATCTCTATGGCAAAAAACATTTAATGGCCTTTAGCTGGTTAGATGTGAAAGCCGTGATTGATTGGACCAAAATCAGCCGTTTTCTGCGCTTGTCTCTGCCAACGACCTTTAACTTCTTGATCTGGGCTGCGGGTCTATTTACCTATCACGCGATTATGGGGCAGACCGGTGTTCAGGGACTCGCTGCTTTGTCGGTGATGACGCCGGTCGAATCTATCTCACTCAGTCTGTTGATTGGTATGTCAAATGCTGCTGCCGTGCTAGTAGGTAACCAGCTTGGTGCAAAAAACTATCAAGCAGTTTATTACCAAGCAATTGGCGTAACGGTGTGCAGTGTGTTGGTGGGGGTGATTGTCGCCATCTGCCTTTATTTAGTACAGATCCCTGTGCTCGGGGCTTTCACTGCATTAACGCCAGAAACTCGGGAGCTCTCAGAAAAATTCATCCTGATTCTCAGTTTAGGTATTGTGCTGCGCTCACTACCTATGACAGTGATTGTTGGCGTATTACGTGCTGGGGGAGATGTAAAATTCTGTCTTGGCCAAGACGTAGTGGCACAGTGGTGTATAGGTATTCCGCTAGCTGCTTTTGCTGCGTTGGTGCTCAAAATCGATCCTGAATGGATTTATTTGTTGTTTCTTACCGAAGAAGCGGTGAAATGGTTTGGTTCGTTACACCGTATGAAAAGCAAGAAATGGATGCGAAATTTGATTGAAAATTAGACGCTCATCGCTCGATTGGTGCAAATTAATGCATATAGTGTGACCAGCTAGCCAAAATACTTTCTCCTATTGGGGTTTTGGTGTAGATTCTGTCTCCGGTTTCATTTTCGGCAATGAGTAGTTTAATGTTACAACTAGTAGACCTATGCAAAGGCTATGTAGACGGTGATGAGTTTCATCCTGTTTTGCAGGGGGCTGAGTTGACGTTAAACCAAGGCGATCAGTTAGCGCTGATGGGCGAAAGCGGCTCGGGTAAAAGCACCTTACTCAACCTTATCGCTGGCCTTGATACTGCCGATTCTGGTGAAATCTGGTTTCCTGGGTTTCCTATGCACCACATCTCAGAACATCACCGCACGGCATTTCGTCGTGACAACATCGGTCAGATTTTCCAACAGTACAACCTTCTCCCTACTTTAAATATTGCAGATAACATTCGTTTTTGTCGTCAGCTTAAAGGACTTCCTGAAGACGCAGGTCTGTGGCGACAAATTCTTTCGGCATTGGATCTCATGCCTCTGCTTGGCCGATACCCTGAAGAAGTCTCCGGTGGACAGCAACAAAGAGCCGCAATTGCCCGTGCTTTGTACATGGAACCGAAAATTCTACTGGCAGATGAGCCGACTGGTAGCCTTGATGAGCGTAATGCAGAAGCGGTAATGCGCCTGTTGACCTCACTGACTCGTCAGTTAAATTGTGCACTGCTTTTGGTTACGCACAGTGAAAAAGTAGCGCAGCATATGGATGGCTGTATTCGTCTTCAAGGAGGACTGCTGCATGTTATGGCCCGTAGTTAAAGCGCTACTGGGTCATTATCGTCGCTATCCGTTACAGATTTTTCTGGTCTGGCTTGGGCTGACCCTCGGTGTTTCCTTATTAGTTGGTGTAACAGCCATCAATCATCATGCGAGACAGAGTTATGAGCACGGTGAACGGTTGTTTTCCAACCCCCTGCCTTATCGCATCCATTCTAAACATACTGCCAACAAAATCCCACAAGGGTTCTACATTCAGCTACGTCGTGATGGCTTTCAGCAGTGCGTGCCTTTCGATGATTATCGTTTCAGTACTACTTCAGGCTTAGATATCATCTTACAAGGAGTGGATCCGGTTGCTCTGTTGTCATTGAACAGTGGTAAAACCTTAGATCAGCAGAGAGGATTGCAACTGATGAATCCTCCCTATCCGGTAATGGTGAGTCAAGAATTAGCTAAGCTCCAAGATTGGAAAGAGGGGGATTATATCCCCTTAACGGATGGTTCCCAGCTAGGGCCGATCACCATTGATACTCATAACCAAGTTACGGGTATGCGAGTTGTCGCTGATTTGTCTTTGGTTCGTATGCTAAAAAAAGGCTCGGGACTCACGGTGATCGCTTGCGCTGATATGCCATCTATTAAGTTAGAGCGTTTGAAGAACAGTTTACCGAATGGTTTGACTTTAGTACGTAGTACACGCTCCGAACTAGAGTCGTTAACTGAAGCTTTCCATCTCAACTTAACGGCGATGGGCATGTTGGCCTTTTTAGTCGGTATCTTCATTTTTTATCAAGCCATGTCTTTGTCCATGGTGCAGCGCCAACCACTGGTGGGCACCTTAAGACAAATTGGGGTAAGTGGTAGGCTGCTGACTCAAGCTATGCTGATAGAACTATTCTTGCTCGTGTTTTTCAGTTGGATATGTGGCAACGTATTGGGTTTGTTACTGGCTAATCAATTGATCCCTTCCGTAGCCAGTAGTCTGGGGTATTTGTACAATGCTAACGTAGATTTGGCGATTGGTTGGGATTGGTCATGGAGTAGCTATAGTTTATTAATGGCGCTCTTTGCTGCTTTAACATCTTGTGCTTGGCCTTTGGTGCGTTTGCTGCGTTCGCAACCGATTCGTTTATCAGCTCGTCTTTCTTTGGTTCGATTTGCGGGTAAAGAGTTCAAACTGCAAGCTCTGTTAGCTTGTGCATTGTGTGTGGCGGCGATTGCTATTTATCAGGCACCAAAAAGCCAGCAGTCCGGTTTCGCGATCATAGGCTTGATGCTGCTTAGTGTTGCATTGTTTACGCCCTACATTATTTGGACGCTGTTCACCAGTTTTTCTTATACCTTGCGTTGGGTGAAAGTCCGTTGGTTTTTTGCCGATGCTGCAGCAAGTATGAGTTATCGAGGTGTCGCGACTATGGCATTTATGGTGGCTCTGGCTGCTAACATTGGCGTTGAAACTATGGTGGGGAGTTTCCGAGATACCACAGATCGCTGGCTTAGCCAGCGCCTAGCGGCGGATATTTATCTTTACCCAAGCAACAGTATGGCATCACGTATGAGCCAATGGTTAGGGCAGCAACCGGAAGTGGATTCTGTATGGTGGCGGTGGGAAAAAGACTTTGCATCACAATATGGGCAAGTACAAATTGTGAGTACTGGTGCGTCCGATGGTGAGCTAGATTCTTTGACTGTGAAATTAGGCGTGCCGAACTATTGGTATCATTTACATCATGCACGTGGTGTTATGGTCAGTGAATCTATGGCGCTAAAATTGGGTATTCGTCCCGGTGATTTAATAGATTTGCCGGAACCAATGGGTTCTGGATGGGCTGTGTTTGGCATCTATTACGACTATGGCAATCCCTATCACCAAGTAATGATGTCACATCAAAACTGGATGAAGGCCTTTGCTGGGACTGGCAATGTAGCCTTGGCTATAGTTCTTAAGGAAGGACTAACCGGAGAAAGTGTCAAGAAGCGGTTAGACACGATTTTTCGACTTGATGCTGATCGGATTTTCGATAATACCAATATTCATAGCCATGCGATGCGAGTGTTTGATCGCACCTTTTCGATAGCAGGAACATTAGGCAATATTACGTTATTCATTGCGGTTTGTGGCATTTTCTTCTCAACCTTGGCAGGAGAAACCTCACGCTTACGCCATATTGCATTGCTACGTTGCCTTGGGGTTTCGGGGAAAGAGTTGGTTTTGATTGGTGGTATGCAGTTGTTTGTTTTTGGTGCTATCTCGTTACTTATTGCACTACCACTTGGGCTCACGTTAGCCAAACTAGTGATTGATATTGTTATTAAACACTCTTTTGGTTGGACTATGGAGTTACAATTGGTTCCGGAACAATATCTCTACACGGTTCTTTGGGCCATGACAGCACTCATTTTAGCAGGGGCTTTACCTGTGATTCGTTTAGTTCGTAAATCACCGATGAAATCGTTGCGAGAGGCTCTGTAAATGCCCCATCTTTATAAACTAAGTAATAAATGGATATGGTTCTGTGTTGGCGCGCTATTTTTTATTGTTGGTTTTGTTGGTAATGAACAAGATGAATATCATAAGTCGCAACAACCCACGGAGAATAAATCACATTTAGGTCGCCAAGCAGTTTTTGATCCTGTTTTGCCCAATCATCCCGTTCGTCTTCCTAGTGATTTTTCATCACATCTTGAGTTTGAACAAGAGTGGTGGACACTTTACGCGTGGCTCGAAGATGAACAAGGTAATGATTATAGTGTGCAATGGCATTTTTTGCGTTTAGCACAGGATGAACGAAATACGGCGGGGTGGCAGACACCGCAGCTTTATTTTTCGTCTATCGTGATTAATGATAAGAAGATAACACTACGTGAGCAGAAGATTGCACGAGGTGGAATTGGTCAAGCAGGGATCAATGATCAGCCTTTTCGTATGTGGGTTGACAACTGGACTTGGCGTTCACTAGGGGGAACGCCTTTTCCTGGAAATTTACACCTGGCTGCCGATCACTTTGCCCTCAATTTGCAATTTAGAGCTCAAGGCCCTTATGTTTTGTCTGGTGATCATGGCTATCAGATTAGGCAAGATTTACTTTCGTTGGCGAGTTACCAATTTCAACAACCCTATATTTCGGTGCGTGGTGTATTAGCGCTCAATCCTAGCCAACCTAAGCTAAGCGTTAAAGGCCATGCTTGGTTAAGTAAAGAGTGGGGGAGTGAACTTGTTGCCAAAGAGAATATGGGAATAGATCGCTTTGTAATTCCTTTGAGTGCTCATCGTTGGTTAACGGTCAATAGATTCCGATATGAGGGTGCACCAGATTATTTCTATGGAATGTTGCTGGATCGCAATGGAAAGAATAAAGTTTTAACAAACGAAGAGATCCAACTCGAACCTCTTTCTGCATCGTTACTTAGCAACGGTAAACGCGTACCGCTTCGTTGGCACTTAAGCATTCCAAAGCAGCAGATCAATGTCTCGATTGAAC
>JBOFIW010000079.1:0-5426 GCA_051650365.1 Vibrio sp.
CACGTGATGAAGCCGACAGCCGTACACGCACACCCGGTAGTAGTGTTGATGCCCTGATGATTTTGGCTCAAGCGCTAGATAAGCTCGGGGACTATGAACAAGCTCAGTTAACACTGCGTGATGCCAAAATACTCACTCAGCAGTACCAACTTCCTTATTTGTTACTCGATGTGCAAATCCTCAGCACCCGTCTCGCTTGGCAAAACAACGGAGATGCACAAGCCGCTCGTGAACAATTACACCAGATCAGTGAACAGTATCAAGTGATCGCCAATGCAGACCAAATTGCAAAAGGTATTGATTACAAAATGACGTTACTGCGTGCAGAAATAGCCTCGAAAGCTAATGATATTGAGTTAGCCGATAAGCTGTTTGCTCAAGCTAAACCTTATCTTGATACCTTGCAAACTGAAAAACCGATCATCGAATACCACTTAACGTTAGGCGAACACCACCTCAATCATGAACGCTATAACTTAGCCCTTTCAGAACTACTGGTCGCCTACTGGAGTGCAATAGAAAACGATTCTGGCGTATTGTTAGCCAAAGCAAATACCCTCTTAGGTAAGCTGTTTTTTAACCGGCAAGTATTAGATAAGGCATTAGACCATTTCTCACAAGCCGCCGATTTTTATGGCCGTTACGAACAATCACCTTACTTGCCTATTGTTCTCAAACAAATGGGTGATATCTACTACCAACAAGGAAAATATAACTTAGCCTTGGTACATTATTTCAATGTCATTGATCATAAAAATAACCATGCCTCTCTCAGTGATGATATTGAAATTCGTATCAATCTTGCGGCAACCTATTTACAGCTCTACAACTACCCAATCGCCGAACAATATTTAACCAACGCAGAAGAAATGCTGAATGTTACTTCAATTCCACGTTTAAATGGGCACGCAGCTCTTTTGCATTCAGGATTGGCTTATTATCAAAATATCGATCAAGATATTGTCCGTTATGCAGAAAAAGCACTACAAATCGGTGAATCCATTCAAGATGATTATCTACAAGAGCAAGCCTATCGTTTACTTTCTTTAGGATATGAAAGAACAGGATCTGCAACAAAGGCCTTAGAGAGTTTTAGAAAAAGCCAAATTCTTGCGCAAAAGCGACAAAATAAATTAAATCAAATCAGTGAAGATGCATTTCGCCAACAGAGGGAATTTATTGAACAAACTTTACATTTAGTTGGTCAAGAGAAGCAGCTACAACAAACCGAAAATCAACTTAGCCAGCTACGTAAAATTGCTATTTCTTTACTAGCGATTAGCATAGTCTTTTTTATGATTCTGCTAAGAAGAGGGTACCTACTTCAAGGCTATCAAGATGAAGTCCAAGAATTACACGATACCTTATTTACTCACCCTCGATCACGTCTCAATAACTTGCGCATGCTAAATGCCAAACTACCAAGTTCATTAGAAGACAGCAGCAGAAATTACGAACAATGGCAATTAGGTGAGTTGATTCAGCAACCCCTCAACGATCGCCTGCGCTTTGCATTAATTGATATTCCTTTCATGCGCAACATGTATCTGCAAAATGGGTATACTGCAGGTTTAGAATTAGAACGAGCTTTGGGGAAATTTCTGAGAGGAAAAATAAAAGAACCCAATCGGCTGTATCATTTCTCTGATGCTAGCCTACTTTATATAGAAAAAAGTGGCGAACAACGTAGCGAACCAGATACATTATTCAACCAGATTCAATCATGGCTAGATGAATTTGAACCTGAAAGAAAAATAAATAGAATAATTCGAGTTGGAATGACGGATTATCCATTTTTGCCACGTGCCTATACCGCGATCAATGACAAAGAACTACTTGATATTTTGTTAATGGCAACTCATATCGCAAGAGAATTAAGTCTGAGTGAAAATCTGAGTCATTGGATTTATTTAAAAGCGATTGATAATGCTCCTGCTGCCAGCTTCGCTTCTGAAAATATTAGACTTTCCTGTAAACAAGCGATAAATCAAGGCCTGATCAAAGTTCATTCTTCTTATAAGAATGAGGACAACATCAAAAAACTCTTAAAAGATGGACAAATATAGTGCGTTCAACACAAACACCGAGTGACGTCCGCAAAATATTTGCTATTATCGACAAATCAATAAATAGGATCAGGATTGATCCTCTACATCTAATTTGTTGTACATGGGCGTTCTAGAACAAGATATCCAAGCAGAGCTTCACAAACTAAAATCTCAGTTAGAACAAGTACGTTTGACACAAAGAGATACTTCGTTCAAATTTAACCGAGAGCAGCAAGTTCTTAAACGAATGGTCACCTCATTGGCTACGACCTATTACGGCAGTAGCCAGAGACTAAACCAAAGTTTAGAGGAGATTTGCTTCGCATTAGAACAACAAAAAGACATCAGCACGCTGATCCCCCAACTGGCTGTGCTGGAACGCATGTTGAAACAACAGTCACTGGCCATGGACAAACATAATAGTCATCTGGATAGCCAACTACAGCACAGCGGTGAAACATTACTGCGTGTTCCTGGCTTGCCCGCTAAGATCAAACGAGATCTCCGTGATCTATTGAGCTTTACTGCCTCTCAACCACTCGAGAAAAGCCAACAAGCTCTGCGTTTACTAGAAATCTATGAACGAGCAGTCAAAATTCAGTGTGCTAACCCCAATCTCGCACTTAATGAGCTTTCTCAACAAGCGGATCGCGAACTACTGTATCGACTTTCTGTCGAGTTACAACACTTGATCACTGAGCTTGATTTTAATGGTGAATCAGGAGATCAACTGAGTGACATTCGCACCAAACTCCTCCTCGGCGTCAATACCCACACCCTACTTGAACTGACACTCGAAGTGCTTCGTTTAGTGGTCGCAGGGAGCCATACAGAGCGTAAAGCCGCGGAAGGCTTTTTGGAACAGGTCAATCTTTCCATTAATAACAACCTAAAAAGTGCGGTGCAAAATCTTGAGCAAACCCAAAGCTATATGGCACATCGACAAGAAATGAATAGCGAGCTCAGTAGCTTAGTCTCACGCAGCCAAACCGCTCTGAAAGAACAAACCGAGCTGGAACAACTCAAGCAGAAAATGACTCCACTACTACGAGAAATGGCTTCTCTTTCAGAACGGTTGACCCTAGCAGAGCAACGCGAACAAGCCCTTCTAGAACGTATGCATTACAGCAAAAATCAGATGGAAGCCTTATCCGATTTGGCACAAGATTACCGTCGTCGTCTTGAAGATCAGGCTTTACGTGCTCAACTTGATCCGCTGACTAAAGTGTACAACCGTAGTAGTTTTAACGAACGACTCGAACATGAGTATCGTCGCTGGATACGCACTCAACATAACTTGCGAGTTGTGCTATTTGATATTGATAGATTCAAATCGATCAATGACAGCTTCGGCTATGCGGCAGGTGATAAAGCGTTAGGCATTATTGCCCGCACCATCAAAAAAGAGCTGCTTGATACCGATACGGTCGCACGTTTCTCCGGTGAAGAGTTTATTTTGTTACTTCCCGAGCGTTCTGATAACGAAAGTTATCAGATCATTCATCAAATTCAGCTTAACGTGTCGAAATTACCGTTTAAATTCCGTGATAAAAACCTGACTATCACGCTTTCTGCGGCCAGTATTCGTTTCGCCGATTCTGATACGCCAGAAACCGTTTTGGATCGCTTAAACCTGACCTTAAACGAAGCCAAAAATATCGGACCTAGCCAGCTAGCTTGGAAATGATTGCTTATAATTTGAGCACAATAGAGAATAAATTGTGCTCAAATTCACATTTACCCTCTTGTGCTATTTTCTTACCTTAGTTGAACCCTCTAGATTGAAACTAGATATATCAAGAGGTTATCCCCATTCTCTGGGTATCTCTGCTACTCTTGTTTTATAACAAATGCTCAACTTCATGCCCGTGCATGACCTCAACCTCAGGTTGAAGGAGGAAACTATGATTATTCAAGTCAGCCCAGCAGGTAGTATGGATCTCCTTTCTCAATTGGAAGTAGAACGCCTGAAAAAGACCGCATCCAGCGATCTGTACCAGCTTTATCGTAATTGCAGCCTAGCGGTGTTGAACTCGGGCAGCCACACCGACAACTCAAAAGAGCTGCTCGATAAATATAGAAATTTTGATATTACTGTGATGCGCCGTGAACGAGGAATTAAACTCGAATTGGCCAACCCACCAGAACATGCGTTTGTCGATGGCCAGATCATTAAAGGGATTCAGGAACACCTCTTCTCAGTGCTACGCGATATTGTTTACGTCAATATGCATTTGGCCGATAGCCAACGTCTAAACTTAACTAACGCGACCCACATTACTAACTTAGTGTTTGGTATTCTACGTAATGCGGGAACACTAATCCCAGGGGCGACACCGAATTTGGTGGTCTGCTGGGGTGGACACTCCATCAATGAAGTTGAATACCAATACACTCGTGAAGTCGGTCATGAACTGGGCCTGCGCGAGCTAAATATCTGTACAGGTTGCGGCCCTGGTGCGATGGAAGGTCCGATGAAAGGCGCAGCCGTAGGCCACGCTAAGCAGCGCTACAGTGAATACCGCTATTTAGGTCTTACCGAACCTTCAATCATTGCCGCAGAGCCGCCAAACCCGATAGTTAATGAATTGGTGATCATGCCAGATATTGAAAAGCGTTTGGAAGCTTTCGTGCGTATGGCGCATGGCATCATTATTTTCCCTGGCGGCCCAGGTACCGCGGAAGAGCTACTGTATATTCTGGGCATCATGATGCACCCTGAAAATGCCGATCAGCCGATGCCGATCGTACTCACTGGGCCAAAGCAGAGTGAAGCTTATTTCCGTTCTTTGGATAAGTTCATCACTGATACTTTGGGCGAAGCCGCTCGCAAACACTACAGCATCGTCATTGATAATCCGGCAGAAGCGGCGCGTATTATGAGTAATGCGATGCCACTGGTTCGCCAACATCGTAAAGATAAAGAAGATGCTTACAGTTTTAACTGGTCACTGAAAATTGAACCTGAATTTCAACTGCCTTTTGAGCCAAACCATGAGAGCATGGCGAATTTAGATTTGCATTTGAACCAACGCCCAGAAGTGTTGGCCGCTAATCTACGTCGAGCCTTCTCTGGTGTTGTGGCTGGTAACGTTAAAGCGGAAGGGATACGTGAAATTGAACGTCACGGACCTTTTGAAATGCACGGAGATCCGATCCTAATGAAGAAAATGGATCAGCTACTCAATGACTTCGTGGCACAAAATCGGATGAAACTTCCCGGCGGTAGCGCATACGTGCCTTGCTATAAGATAGTCACTTAAACCTCAAGCAAGGTTCTACTCAAGCCAGAGAGACTGGCTTGGGTAGTAATCTTGTCGGATTTAATTACAATAAGGGCCTTATAAGCCCTTATTTTTGATGATTTTTGGTTATGTC
>JBOFIW010000080.1:0-6489 GCA_051650365.1 Vibrio sp.
AATTGGAAGCGGTAGATTTTGCCTATCCCCAAGCTCCGATGGCTTGTTTAAAAGGCATTAACCTCTCCATTCGAGCGGGTGAGCGGATTGGGTTAATCGGTTTAGCCGGTTCGGGTAAATCCACGTTACTGGCTTTGATAGCGAAACAACTTGCGCCAACCCAAGGACGGATCTTTTTTGATCAAGTCGATAGCCAACTGTGGCCGACTAGCCTGATCCGCCAATCAACGGGATGGATGGCGCAAACTCCACAATGGATTCAAGGTACGATTACCGACAACATTGCTTTGGGTGATACACAGGTCGACAAAGCGCGTCTAGCTCAAGCGATACAGTGGTCAGGCTTGATGCATTATATGTCGGGACTGCAACAAGGGTTGGAAACCCAAGTGGGTGAAGCGGGGCGTTATTTGTCCGGAGGTCAAAAGCAGGCGGTTGCATTGGCACGCGCGTTTTATTGTCGTCCGCAGTTACTGATTTTAGATGAGCCGACTAACGCATTGGATAAGCAGGCTGAAACCCAATTGTTCCAGTCATTGCAGTCTATGCCACGGGATATCACTATGGTGATTAGTTCACACAAACACGCTTTCTTAACCCTGTGTGACAGGATCGTTGTGTTAGATAAAGGTTCAATTGTGGCGGAAGGCAAACCGAGTGAAATTTTAGCATCGAGTTCAGTGCAATCTACTCATCGTGTGCGTGCGGTTTCCATCGTGAGAGGAGGCAGTGATGAGTAGTATCCGTTGGAGTCATGCCCATTTAGCCTATCGCTCACGGCGCTTAATTTGGCTTAGTGCCGGATTAGTTTGCACCGTCTTGGTGTGGGCATCATGGGCGAAACTGGAAGAAGTGGTGGTAGGTGAGGGTAAGGTCGTACCCAGCTTATCGGTACAGACTATCCAAAGCCTCGAAGGAGGCTTAATCAAAGAGCTGCTAGTCCAGCAAGGGCAACGGGTTAAACAAGGGCAGCCGATCGCTGTGTTGGATGATACTCGCTTTCGTGCCAACTATCTTGAATCAACCCAACAAACTGATGCGCTATTGGCTCAGAAGATCCGCTTACAAGCCGAGTTAGCCACCATCAAAGTGCAAGGCAGCAACACCGAATGGCAAAAACAGGTAACACTGGAGTTGCAAGATTTTGTGGTGAACGAACAAAGCCATCCGGCCATGCTCAATGCCAGAGATAACTATTTTGAACGTCTCGAACAACTGGAATCTGAGCTCGAAGAGTCGAAATTGCGCATTGAGCAGCAAGCGCAAGCGTATGCCGATACTCTCAATACCATTCAGACTTTACGCAGCAGTTTGGCGATTGTTAGTAAAGAGCGTGACATGCTTAAAGCGGTTGTTGAAAGTGGAGCCGTGGCGGAAGTCGAGCTGATGAAGCTCAACCGCGATGTGATCAAACTAAAAGGAGATATTGCCAGCTCTGAAGCAGCAGTGCAGAAACAAAAAGCGGCCTATTCCGAGGCGATTGCAGATCGGCGCAGTGTTGCGCTGGATTTTCGTACCAAAGCTCAAGCACAGCTCAATGAAGTGGTGACCAAATTGGCGCAGTTGGGCGAAAGCCAACAAGCGGTGGCTGATCAGCTGAAACGGACTCAACTGCTCTCGCCCGTTGATGGCGTTGTCAAAGAGATCTTTGTGCGCACGATCGGTGGGGTAGTTAAACCTGGTGAACCGGTTATGGAGCTAGTACCTGAAAACAGCACCTTAATTGTGGAAGCGAAAATTGCCCCCCAAGACATTGCTTTTGTGCATCCAGGGCTTGAGGCTACCGTTAAATTTTCGGCCTACGATTTTGTGATTTATGGTGGGCAGAAAGGAACGGTTACTTACGTCAGTGGTGATGCGTTACAAACGGAAGAAGGCAAACCCTATTACCGCGCGCATATCGAAATACACCCGAATGAGGAGGGGCATTTCACGATTATTCCCGGTATGCAAGTGGCGGTGGATATTCTGACGGGGGAAAAAACCGTTTTGAGCTACTGGCTCAAACCGCTCCTGCGCGCGAAACAAAATGCACTTAGAGAAAGATAACCCACAAAAAATAAAGTGGATTCGATGTAAAAGGAAATCAAATGCGAATCAAAATAGCCTTATTGGCCTCTCTTTTGGCTTCTCCAGTGAGCCAAGCGATCTCTCTAGAGGAGTCTGTCGCCTTTGCGATGGATTATAGCCCTGAAGTACTCGCTCAATATGCCCGTTATCAATCAGCGATTCGCGATGGCGATGTGGCGAATGGTGATAACCTGCCGCAAGTTAACCTCTATGGTGCAGTGGGCTACGAAGAAACACGTTACAACAGTGGAACGTATGTCGATAGCGATGATCGTGGCATGACGCGCTCCGAATTAGGGTTAAAAATCTCCCAACTGCTGTTTGATGGTTTCAGTACTCGCTCGAATGTAGAGCGTTTGGGGTATGAAGCTGAGGCCGCTCGTCTCACGTTAATTTCACGAGCGGAAAACGTTTCACTGGATGTGGTGAAAATTTACCTTGAGTTATTGAAAGCACAAACCATGCTGCAATTGACTGAGCGCAATGTGCGTGAGCATCAAGAGATCTATCAAAACGTACTCGATAAAACGCAAAAAGGACTCAGTAGTAACTCGGATTTAGCGCAAATTGCTGCGCGAGTGGCCACGGCACAATCTTCTCTGATTTCGGCGCAAAATAACCTTTTCGATCTGCAAACTCAGTTTTTGCGCCAAGTCGGTCGTCCAGCTAAAGGCTTAGTTGACCCGATTTTTGATGATGCTTTATTGCCACACTCGGTAGAAACTGCAATTCAGCAAGGAGTTGATAATCACCCAGAAATCAAAGCCGCAATGTTGGATATGGAGGCCGCGCGTCAAGAAGTTCGTCGTGAAAAAGGTGGCTACTACCCAGAAGTGAAACTAGAACTGCATGCCAACCGTAATGAAAACGTTGGTAATGCCAAAGGGCCTGATGAAGATGCTCGAGTGATGTTGACGGTTGATTACGACTTGTTTAATGGATTTTCGACCAATGCTCGGGTTGAATCCTCCGCGTGGCGAGTGGAAGAAGCCCGCGCGATCCGTTTGCGTGCCGAGCGTGAAGTTCGTGAAGGAACGCAACTGGCTTGGAATGCCTACGAAATGCTAGATAAACAAATGCAATTGCTCCAGCAAAACGTGGATGCCGCCAAAATTGCCGAGTTGGGATATATCCAACAATTTAACGTGGGACGGCGTAGTTTGCTTGATGTGCTCGATGCCAAAGTCGAAGTGTTTTTTGCACGACGTAACTACATGAATGCCCAATACGATCATACCTTAGCCGCCTACCGCTTGTTTAATGCAATGGGCATGTTGAGTTATGCATTGCGAGTTGAGCACCCAGAAGAGTGGCAAGGGGAGAAAAAATAATGAATAAGAAATGGATAACTCTGTTGTTTGCCCCAGTTTTGTTATTGGGCTGCGCGCAAGAACCTAACCCGACCACCACACGCCATCAGATTGATGATTTAGCAGATGAGGATCGTGATGGAGTGATCAACCAGCGTGATTTATGCTCTGACACACCAAGTGGTGTCGCTGTGGATCGACAAGGTTGCACACACTGGCAGATCCAAGAAGTGCCGAACGTGGTGAGCTTTTTCTTTGATTATGATCGATACAACGAAAAGCCAGAGCACCACGTGGAGTTAGATAAATTAGTCGCGTTATTGCAAGCCAATCCCGAGACACAAGTGACTTTAGTTGGGGATACCAGCGCAGAAGGGACCAATGCGTATAACAAGGTATTGGCTCAGCATCGCACGCACACTATCCGGAGTTTACTCATTGCACGTGGTATTGCCGCAGAGCGAATTCATGAACAAGAATTTACTCAAATCACCTCTTTGACCGAGCAACTCAAAGCGCGCAAGCGGCGCACTATAGCAGTAGTGATGACTCGAGAAATGAGCGTAAAGCCGACGTGGAATATTTTTAGCTCTGAGCAGCAGTTGCAACCCAAATCAAAAGTGGAGGTCAATCATGACTTATAAGAGCATGTTGTGGTTTGGTGTATGGGTTGCTGCTTTGCCTGCTTACGCGGTGGATCCGCAAGCGGGGCAAAATGTGGTGGCCATCGAGCCTCATTTACAACCGTTAATGAGCGCATTAGTCGAGGATAAGGCGATTGTTTATTTGAGTCGTGATGATGTGCCAGAAGCGATGATTACGCGTCAGGCCCGTATTGGGATCAGCTCACAACGTTGGACGGATCAACAAATCGCGCGCTTTGAATTATCTAAAGGGTATCGCCCGACAGAACTCTTTTTCACTGCGGATGTGGTCGCCTTATTGGTTAACGAAGATAACCCTGTTAAAGCGATCTCCATTGAGGAAGTGCAACGCGTCTTTGGCTGCCATGCTCAACCTGACTATGTGCATTGGTCGCAATGGAAAAGTGAACCAGCACCATACATGGCAGCATTTGGCATTGATGGTGAATTTGATATGCACCGTGAGTTCAACCAATGGATCACCTGCAAGGCGAATACGTATGCTGCAACCCAGTTACTTGCCGATGATGAGTCCTTAAAAGCCAAATTGGCTGCCACTCCGGAGGCGATCAGTTACGTGACCTATTCCGATCGTTGGCGTGATTATCCTAAGTTGTCGATTATTGATAAGCGAGGGGATACTTATGATCTTAATAAAGAGACCATACTGTCAGGGCGTTACCCGTTAGCGAGTGTTTACTATCTGTACTTGGATTTATCTCCCAATCATCCTCAAGTTACCGAGGCGGAAAAAGTGGTGAGGGATCTTGCCTTAACGAATGAACACCAAGCGACCTTAAATCAGTATGGTTTCATTAGCCTACCGGAAGAAGCCATACACCGTAATCAGGTGGCATTAGGGCTTGCAACACCGATTATTGAAGGTGGCTATAAATAAGCCTGAGAATTTGAAAATCAGGCCAAACAGTGCCATCACGCTGAGATGATTTGGAAAAATCGCTCAGCGTATTTTTTCGTTGGCATTCGAATCTTTGAGTTTTTATCACTTTCATGCTGAGAGTCGAGTGTGTTTGAATCATTGAAAACCATTATGAAACCAAACTGAGCTTAGTCAGGACAGTGAAATGTGCTAAAGTCGCCCCTTCACTGTTGTGCGACCGATATTATTCCTAGTAGGTTACTTCCTGTATGTTATTTTCCTCTCTCGCGTTAAGCGCTGATGTAATCCAAGCTCTGCCTAAAGAGATTACCCAGCCCACAGCTATTCAAACTTTGGTGATCCCTGCCATGTTGACGGGCAAAGATGTGTTGGCGTTGGCGAATACGGGAAGTGGTAAAACCTTGGCTTACGGTCTGCCTCTGCTTGAACGTTTAAAAACGAGCCCTGAGCAGCAAGCCTTAGTGTTGGTACCCACGCGTGAATTAGCAATGCAAGTGAGCGAAGTGCTCACTCACGTTGGTACAGCATTAGGGCTGAACACGCTCTGCTTGTGCGGTGGGGTAGATAAGACTGAGCAGCAAAATGCGCTGGCTGAGAACCCGAATATTCTGGTGGCAACGACGGGGCGTTTGTTCGATTTAACCCAAAGTGGATTGAGCTTGAACCGCGTAACGACGCTGGTGTTAGACGAAGCTGATCGTCTGCTCGACATGGGCTTTTGGCCGCAAGTGCAAGCGCTCGCAAGCCAAACCGCCAGTGTGCGCCAAACCGTGATGTGTTCTGCGACCTTCTCTGATGAGCTAAAACTCAAAGCGCAGCAATTGATGCGTGCGCCAACCCAAGTTTCCGCCAATCCTGAAAACAGCATTAACCAAGCGGTGCAAGAAACGCTGTATTTGGTGAACAAGGGTAGTAAAACTCAAGCCTTGGTGGCCCTTTTAAAGCAGCACCAATGGTCGCAAGTGCTGGTATTTATCGGCGCAAAAGAGAATGCCGATAGTTTGACCAAAAAGCTCAACAAAGCAGGCGTGGTAGCCACTGCGCTGCATGGTGATAAAAGCCAAGCTGAGCGAGAAGATGCGTTGGCGCAGTTTAAATCTGGGCAAACTCAGGTGCTGATTGCGACCGATCTGCTCGCGCGCGGCATTCATATTGAACAGCTTCCCGTTGTGATTAACTTTGAGTTGCCGATGCATGCGGAAACGTACGTGCACCGTGTTGGCCGCACCGCTAGGGCGGGGCAGCAAGGCATTGCACTCTCGTTAGTGTGTCACGGAGAAATGGATGCACTGAATGCCATTCGTACCCTGACGCAACGTGATTTGCCCGTGCAGAATCTGGAAGATTTCCCAGTTACCGATCAACCATCAACGGGTGAAAGCAAACGTGCTCCGCGCGATAAACAAGCCAATCGCCGCACGCAAAATAAAAAGAGCGTAAAGCAGTTTCAAAGTAAGGCGAAGCGCCCAGCGCCTAAAAGTAAGTAAACAAAAAGAGCCCAATAAACAAAAAGCCACGCTGGTGATTGAGTCGCGTGGCTTTGTTTTATCTATAGTTTTTACGG
>JBOFIW010000081.1:0-3403 GCA_051650365.1 Vibrio sp.
TATGAGGTTGCTTTAATGGATGGGGAACTGACAGCCCAACATGAAACCATCCTAAAAGCGTTAGAGCTAGATTACGCAAGAATTCAAGATGTCCCCGATCTCACTAAACCGGGATTGATTGTATTAGATATGGACTCCACCGCAATTCAAATCGAATGTATTGATGAGATCGCGAAATTAGCTGGAGTGGGTGAAGAAGTTGCAGAGGTGACAGAGCGCGCCATGCAAGGAGAGCTCGATTTTGAACAGAGTCTGCGTTTACGTGTTAGCAAACTTAAAGATGCACCAGAAGGAATTTTAAGCCAAGTACGTGAAAACTTGCCGCTAATGCCGGAGTTGCCTCAGTTGGTTGCAACACTTCATGCTTTTGGTTGGAAAGTTGCGATTGCCTCTGGCGGTTTTACCTATTTTTCTGACTACCTCAAAGAGAGGTTATCTCTGGATTATGCTCAGTCCAATACCTTAGAAATTATAAATGGAAGATTGACTGGGCAGGTGTTAGGTGAAGTGGTTTCTGCCCAAACCAAAGCCGATATTCTGAGAGCACTCGCGCAGCAATATGATATCGAAATCCATAACACGGTCGCCGTAGGTGACGGGGCGAATGATTTAGTGATGATGGCCGCTGCTGGACTAGGAGTGGCTTATCACGCCAAACCGAAAGTGGAAGCCAAAGCACAAACTGCCGTACGTTTTGCTGGATTGGGGGGCGTGGTGTGTATTCTTTCTGCCGCACTGATCCGTCAACAGAAGCTTAGTTGGCAAACTAAACCCTGATCTTATTGTTTACCTTCCAAACAAAAGAAGCCACGTGTTGTGGCTTCTCGTTATGCTGATTTTTTCTCGCTTATGGCGCTGGGGATTACATAAGGAGTGTTTAGCGGGTCAGCTCAAGGCGAATCAATACTTCCTCAGTTATATCGACGAGCTCTCCGTAGCCGACTTGAGCCAACATCTCTTTTTCTAAGCTTTTGGCGTGATGCGGGCTGATAGTCGCCAGTTCTGCTAAATCACTACGCAGCAGATTGGTAATCGGGGCAAACACTGGCACCCCGCTCACACGTAATGCATAGAACTCCCCCATCTCTTGTCCTTGCTGAATAAAGCGGAGCCGGTCACGTGTATCAGTAAAATCACTCAAGAGTTTGGACTCAACCGACTTAATGCGAGCACCATATTTCACTACGCTAATATACACCTCATTATATTGCGGCACGGCACCTTCAATTCGCTTCATGGGTGTCGCCAACAATGAGTTGGTATGACCTTTGAAAATGGGTTGTAAGGTGATGCGATTTTCGTTACCCAGCTTGGCAAGCAATGCTAGGTGGGGGGGAAGTGGATAATTAACGCCTATCACTTTGGGTTTCAGGTTGCTACCGACTTTTTCTATAAAAATAGGAGTGCTGACCATTTTGTCTAACAAAATATTATGCAAACTCTCAAGTAAAACGTTGCTCGGTAGAATCTCCTCCTTTTTCAGTAGTTTATCTTTATTGTGTTCAATAATGCTATTGAAAAACGCCACAATTTTGAGGGTTTGGATTGAGTCTTCGATCATGAGTTGTAAATGACGCCCTTCAGGGCCAATTCTGACCACTTGGTAGGGAGTGTGACCCAAAGGAAGTGTTTTGTCGTATAACTTGAGTTCGAGATAATCGACCCAAACTCGATCATTCACTTTAACGTCGAATGGAGTATCCAAAATTAAGCTCAGGCCACGCTTGGATAAATCAACCGTTGCTCCTGTTACTTGCTGTTCATCTTTGTTTAGTTGTACTGGTGTTTTAAAGCGATAGCGGGGCTCTTTGCGTCGTGAGCGTGCGTCAAAATAGATTCCCATCGGGTTACCCACTACTTGGCGTGGGTGGCGAAAGTCATTTAGGACACTGCTTGGAAGATTTGGTTTTTCGACGAACAGGTAGTCGTGCGCAGTTTCTGTATCGCTAATTTCTTGCAATACACCACAATGGGTTAGATGAGTGGATTGCTCATTAAGTTCAGCTGAGTGTTGAGCAAGGGCTTGTCGCTCTTCTTCTGATAATTCAAAGACAAAAAGTCGAAAGGCTTTCCAACTATCGCGTTTGGCACCAATGTGCCAAAACAGCTTACGTTGCTCTTGAGTGGCTTCCGGCATCAACATTGAGAAAAACAAGGTTTTCTGTTGATGTTCATGCTTAAAGGCGTATAGCACATTATTGCTACCGCGAAGGCCTGGTGCGGTGAGTTGTGCCATGCGTTCCGGCTTGAATAATGTTCCCAGAGCTTGTTGGTTACGTTCATCATGCCAATATTGCCAAATTGGGCGGTTATTTTCGGTTAGCAACGCCAGTTTAAGTTCATTACCGCTAAAAAACAGCGGTAAGTTACAGGTGTGCTTAAGGTACATATGCTCATAACCGCGTGTACGAGCACGAATTATTTTGTCTTGATTATCATGGCGTGCTTTTTGTGTATTGGTCTGAATCGCTTCCTCAATAACCTTTTCAATCACCTCTGTGTCAGTGAGTTTTAGAACACGCAGAAACTTAATCGCATCACTATCATAAGACTCATCAACGCCTAAAATGCGATATTCAATGTTTTTATGCAGTCCAACCACATTGGAAGTTTTGTTCAGTTCAGCGAAATAGACTTGGATCACTTCACCTAACTTATAATCAAAGGCGGCAGGCACTTTCAATCTGGCACCTGAAGGTGAAAGATCAATGCTTAAACCATGAATTAACTGTTCATTCTTTCTATGA
Organism: Vibrio sp.; assembly: GCA_051650365.1. Taxonomy (GTDB): domain Bacteria; phylum Pseudomonadota; class Gammaproteobacteria; order Enterobacterales; family Vibrionaceae; genus Vibrio. The sequence goes on from JBOFIW010000081.1 coordinate 2,748, forward strand.
ATTTCAATTTGAGTACAAATCTTTAAGCGATTTTCTTGGCGTTTGAGATCGTAACCTAGCTTTATCGGTTCGACTTCAAAACTGGTATCTTTAGACTGCTCACCTTTAGGTCCCAGTTTGCCTTGCTGCTTCATTACTCGAAAGTTATTGCGCGTGTTATTAACTGCTTCCCAAACCCCTTCGGTATAACCACCAAATTTTTTGATACTTTTGTGGTAAGAGTTAAACGCCACATCATCAAGCCAATGTTGGTGACCTTCAAATTCATATTCCCGACACTCTCCTTGCACTTTGCCACGTAAATCAATGCTTTTACTGCAAGGTGCCATTATGCGGTTGAGTTCCATTTTGACCAATAATTTGGCTGAGGGCGGCTGTCCTTCGGTCATTTGCGACAAAAGGTAATCGAGATCGCCAGAGCGATAAGCTGGGATAAGCCGTTCAACCAGTGAGAGAATTTCGGTTTGCTGCATATTTTTCTGTTAAAGTGTCTTCCATTCTGATGCATCGGCATCAACATTTTAATCTTTAGCGATATGTTGCAGCCGTTCCACTTTTTCTTAAAGTATTACGCCTGATAAGTGAGAGCAAGTTCGAGGATTGATCGTGAAAGCAAAGCGCGCCTATGTATGCAATGAATGTGGAGCGGATTTTCC
>JBOFIW010000082.1:0-5749 GCA_051650365.1 Vibrio sp.
AAGCAAGCGCAGCTCACTTCCGCGGCCACCCATGAAGCCTTTACTTGGTATGCAACGGCGGCAGCGGTATATCTGGTGATCACATTGATCACACAGCGCGCCGTAAAAGTGATTGATAACAAGTTCTCGATACAAGGCATGAGTCACAGCCAAGGAGCCAGCGCATGAAAGAGCAACACCTATGGCAACTGTTTGAAGGTTTAGGCATCAGTTTGCAATTGACGGCGGCTTCGCTGCTGGTGGGCTGCATATTGTCGCTCTTGATGACCGTAAGTTTAGTGATGCGCACGCCCGTCGTGCATTGGTTTAGCCGTGCGGTGATCACCTTGTTTACCGGCACTCCGCTGCTGGTGCAAATTTTCTTGGTGTATTACGGCCCAGGGCAGTTTGAATGGATCCGCGAAAGCGTACTTTGGGTATGGCTCAGCCAACCTTGGTTTTGCGCTATGCTGGCTTTGGCGCTCAACACGGCGGCGTACAGTACGCAACTGTTTAAAGGCGCATTTAACGCGATTCCTAGCGGACAGTGGCAAGCGTGCCGCGCATTAGGCATGAATAAAATCGCTACGCTACGGGTGTTGCTGCCTTATGCCTTGCGCCGTGCAGTGCCAGCCTATTCGAACGAAGTGATTTTGGTGTTTAAAGGCACTTCGCTAGCTAGCACGATCACTATTATGGATTTGATGGGCTACGCGCAGCGCATCAACGCCCAAACCTACGATACGTTGACAGTCTTTGGGATTGCCGGGGCATTTTATCTTGCAGTGAACGGCATTCTGACCTTGATCTTCCGCCAAATCGAGAAAAAAGCATTAGCGTTTGAGGCTTATTGATTTTTAGTGTTGAATGGTTTTTGTGCGTTGTGCACGCCATTTGTACGCCATGGTGTGCTTTTTAATCACTTGATTAAATTGCTGAAATTTTTTATTGACCAGAAATCTTAATCCGTTAAAGTACGCCTCGTTCTCACGGCAAAGCTCGTTAGAACAGATGGTGTCTTCCATCGCAGTATGCGTTGCCCTGGTGGTGAAATCGGTAGACACAAGGGATTTAAAATCCCTCGACTTTCGAGTCGTGCCGGTTCAAGTCCGGCCCGGGGCACCATTATCCTCAAGATATATCACTTAGGCGCGTTGGCAGAGTGGCCATGCAGCGGATTGCAAATCCGTGAACCTCGGTTCGACTCCGGGACGCGCCTCCATATGTTCTCATCTTTCATTTAACGTTTATCAAGAAATCTTTGCTACAGATGTGCTTATTTATCAAATGATAAGAAAAAGATCTTCGGCAATTACCAATCATTGGTTGACCAAAGGTCATCACACGTTTGAATGGTTTCATGATGTCATCAAGCTTGCGGTCTTATGCGTTGAGGATGAAGTTTAAATGAGCAGCCCAAGAAGATCCTTTTGTTAAGTGAAAGGAGATAACACGCTTTTAATCTCAATCAATTTTCAGTGATACAGATTTTGCTATGGTGGCAGCAGTGAATTTTTAGAGTTCAACTTGTGCCACAACCAACATCTTTATTGCTATATGATGCGTTGCTCACTGAATTTCGTACCGTGCAAGCAATGATCGCAATTTACTGCCGTGACCATCACCAGGAAATGGGGCTATGCTCTGAGTGTTTTGCTTTGATGGAGTATGCGGAAACACGCCTAGATCGCTGTCCTTATGGAGAAAAGAAGCCGACTTGTAATCGCTGCCCCATCCACTGCTATAAGCCAGAGCAGAAAGTGCTGATGAAAGAGGTGATGCGTTATGCTGGGCCAAGAATGCTGTTACCACATCCTATTTTGTCACTGAGGCATTTATGGCATGAAAGGAAAGCGATTCCAGAGAAACCCAAAACAGAGGCATCTAACCGCCATCGGCGGTTAAAATCCATAAAAAAATAACGCTAAAAGTGAGTGAAAAAATTATTCTCCAGCCACCCACTGGTGCTTAGTTTTGACGCTTTTGAGCAACATATACAGGCAGGTTGCCAGTAGAATGGCAAACAAGTAAGCCATCAAACCGTGGCGATCTTGCATAAACCAATCGGCCAATACAGGGCCTACCACTGAGCCTATGCTGTAGCTGAGTAGCATCACTTGCGTGGCTGAAACAATGTAGTTGGCATCAAGTTTTTGGCAACCTAAATTGATGGCAATTGGATAGAGTGCGAATGTTGCCATACCCAGTGTGAACAAGCTTAAACCCAGAACCAATAGTGAGTTATCTAGTGCTGTAAGTGCGATAGCTGCGGTGCCGAGCAAGCAGAAAAGTGCCATCTGCAAGGTTTGCCCGAGGTATTTTGACAACCAAGGTACGAGAGGTTGAACTGCCATACCGCCTAAAATCACCAGTGCCATTAAATTGCCCAGATTGGTATGACTAATATCTCGACTGGCTAATTCAACAGGCATTAACCCATAAATTGCCCCCAAGGTTAGCCCTGAAACTAGGCAGCCAATCATTGCAGCTTTGCTGAGTTGTGAGATTTGACGCAGTGAAAGAGAGCTCGCCTGCTGAATAGAAGGTTGCTCCGAATCTACATAAATCAGTACCATAGAAGCAATCAGTAGCAAGGTCGTAATCGCAATAAAAGGTACAGCACCTGCTACACCCAGTTGGCCAATCGCCATTTGTCCTAGTGCTGTACCGCCATAAAGCGACACCATGTAAATGCCAAGACGTTTAGCTCGGCCTTGTTCATCCCCGTGCAGTAACCAAGACTCCACCACTACAAAGATGCCTGCAACCGCGATGCCTGCGACTAAGCGAGCGAAAAGCCACACACTAGTGTAAGGCAGTAGTGGCATGATAACGATCGACAGCTGTAATAAGCTCAAGCACCAAACAAAGGCTTTACGATGACCTAGACGATTGACGAAAGGCTCTGCGATGATCGCTCCCACTAATAATCCGGCATAAAAAATACTCGCCAACCAACTGGCTAAGTGAAATTCGAGCTGATAGTAAGGCAGCATTAATGGTACTAGACTCATCAGATAACCCGCAGCGATAGCGTACAACGTTAAAGCAATCACAGGCACCGTAATGCGGTTTGGTGCAGAAGGGCGGATTTCCACGGCAGACCTCCGGACAGCATAGGGAAGATTTGGCGCGAATATGGGACGAAAAGTATCTAGAGTAAAACGAAAAAAAACGTTCCTAACGATAAACTTTCGTTGTTGAGGTGGGAATGCAACAAAAGGGCCAGTTAAGTTGGCATAATTAGGCAAAAAATGCCAACTTAATTGTTGGAAAGCTACTATGGCTATTTAGCTAGCGCTTGGTTTAGCCATTGATCGAATTGCGATTTTGGCAGTGCGCCATTGATCATATCTATGCGTTGGCCATTTTTGAATACCATAATCGTTGGAATGCTGCGAATTTGGAATTGTGCAGCGAGGTTTTGCTGGGTTTCCGTATCAATCTTAATGAAGCGAGCATGCCCTTTGCGTTCGGTTGCCACATCGTTAAAAACCGGAGCGAAACCAACACACGGATTACACCAAGGTGCCCAAAAATCGACAACGACAGGTAGGTCGCTTTGCAGTAAAGCCGAAAAGTTGGTATCAGTACCCTCGATCGGTGCGCCATCCAGTAATGAGGTTTGGCATTTCCCACAGTTAGGGTTTTCTGTAACGCGTTCCTCCGGCACTCGGTTGAGGCTGTGACAGGATGGGCAGCGAGTATTGAATGTTGACATGACTTCCTCTCTTTTTTATTTGCGTTTTCGTCACCAGTTTAAGTTCAATGGTTAACCATGGTTCGAAAATCGGCGTATACTTCTGCCCATTGCCAACAATGGCGACAGGCGTTACCCAAGATCTTGGGGGCGCTCAGCCAAATTACAATAAGTAGCAAAGACGGAATTTTTATGACTCAATGTTATGCCGAAATTACTGGGTGGGGGAAATGCCTACCACCTGCCATGCTCTCCAATCACGATTTGAGCACCTTTCTGGAGACTTCCGATGAATGGATTCAGTCTCGTACAGGGATTGAACAGCGTCGAATCAGCCATGTAAATACTTCCGAACTTGCCACTGTGGCTGCTCAGCATGCTATCGCGTGTGCTGGCATAAGCGCAGAAGAGATAGACCTGATTATTGTGGCAACCTGTTCACCGGATTCATTAATTCCCAATATTGCTTCAAAAGTGCAGCAAAATTTAGGTATTCCTGCTGCGGCAGCCTTTGATCTGAATGCCGCATGTACCGGCTTTCTCTATGGTTTGGAAACCGCAACACGTTTGATGCAAGCGAGTCATTATCGCCATGCTCTGGTCATTGGGGCAGAGCGCCTCTCTTTCTATCTTGACTGGACAAAACGAGATACGGCGGTACTGTTTGGAGATGGTGCAGGTGCGGTGGTATTAAGTAAAACCGCGCAAAAAGTTGGCTTGCAAGATGCACAAATCGGGTGTGATGCCCAAGGACGAGACATTTTAGCCGTGCCTAAGTTTGGTACCGCGATGGATCGTTTTGATGCAGACAATGGTTATTGGTCATTTGAATTTGTTGGTAAAGAAATCTTCAAACGTGCAGTCCGTGGTATGGGAGCTGCGGCTCAACAAGTATTAGCGCGTAGTGGTTTATCGACTGAGGAAATTGATGTAGTCATCCCACATCAGGCAAATATCCGCATTATTCAAACACTATGTGATTTGGCTGGTATTGCACAGGATAAGGCTTTTGTGAATATTCATCGTTACGGTAATACTTCAGCAGCAACAGTTCCGATTGCTTTATGTGAAGCACTGGAGCAAGGTAGAGTTAAACCTCATGATGATTTATTGATTGCAGCATTTGGTGCGGGTTTAACATGGGGAGCGGGCCACATTCGTTGGGGCGAACGAGTGACACCGTTAGGCAAGAGTGATGCACAGTTACCTTCTTGTGAGCAGAGCGCTTTGGAATTATTGAAAAATGCCATTGAACACTGCCAGAAACATCAATAAGACCAATGGTATTGTTGGTTGGAATGGTTTGCAAAAGAGGCATAATGCCTCTTTTTTATTTTTTACAAATAAACAACCTGTGGTGGGCGTTTTTTGTTCTGTTGGTGCTTTTGTCTCTATTTTGAGACTTTTTTCAAGATTGCTAGATTAAAATATGAACTATGATTGCAAGTTCAACTAATATCACCCATTAGTTTAATCAAAAAAATGAAAAAGACGGGGAATAGCCTTGCAATTACAAAATGAAATCGTATGCCTCGGGAGAGAGGTGTTGCTACTGAATAAGGAAGCTACATACCGAGTTATCGAGCACATTGAGTCACTGCCAGAGACCTATGGTGGTCTTGTGATCGTCGCTCGCTCTTCACAGCAAGATCAACTGTTACAGGCTTTACACCAAACTCGTCGCTATTGGTCATGGCTAATCAAAGTTGAAGAAGAGAGTGAGCTAAGCGGCTTACTCAGTGATGGTGTGTGGGAGGCTGAAACATCGCTTACTGAATGGCGTGAGTTACAACGTCGTTTAGCTTTGTTCCACGATTTGAAAGAGTGCGATCCTTTGCTTGGCTGGTTGGGATTGATGTCTAATCGCCGCCTTATACCACTACGTGATAGCCGAGACTCCAATCTTTATCGTTACCCTTTACTAGAAGCTATCCTTCCTGAATTGGATTCTCCTAGCCGTTTTTTGGCTGCAGAAGCGAATCGAGGCTTACTACGTGTGGAACAGCTCGTGGATCGTATCCGTTTATGCCCAAGTTGTCATAGTGGACATTTGAATTATGTTGAAATATG
>JBOFIW010000083.1:0-5262 GCA_051650365.1 Vibrio sp.
GCAATCCCTAAACGGTACAGATAAGTCTTCATGGCATCGTGATACTGTGCTTCGTGCTTATCTGCTTCAAAAGGTGCCGCTTTATAGCCCAATTTATGGATCTGAGCTAAGACATGACTCAATTGTGTTTTTGAACGATTCCAACTGAGTAATGCGCGGTTGGTTGTGGTGTTAACTCGAATGGAAACGACGCCGGGTTCAGTATGAAGTTGTTTCTCGATTAACCACGCACAAGCCGCACAAGAAACACCATCTAGTGACAATGTCACCTCGGAGCGATCTTCGTTGTTGCGCACAAACTCTGCTTGAACATCGGTATTGTCGTAATGAATCAAAGCCTTCAGTTGTTCCGGGACCAACTCTACTTTTTCGGCGGGAGCTGTACGGAACTGATAATAAGAGACCAAGCCACTATCAACTATTGTTTGAGCGACGGTTTGACAGCCGGGGCAGCACATCTCTCTGTTCTCACCCAAGATATCAACGCTAAAGTTCGTGTTGGATGGTACATCTTCACCACAGTGATAACACGTTTTGTTCATGATCTTAATTCATTAATGATGTTGAAGAAGAGGGGAAAGTAACGCGACCTTGAAGGAGCCACTGGCCATCATGAGGAGTCAACTCGATGAACCAAGGGCCTTGCAATTCACTATCCAGTTTCACACGGTAAACACCTTTTGCATCGGCGGTAATGAGTTGTGAGAAGTCTCGGTCAGGCAGAGTTCGATGCGCAAACATAGCTTGAATTGCCGGAAAATGCGCCAACTGACCTTTATCAAATTCAATGATCACTGTGCTACCTTCAGAGCGTACCGTCGCTTGTAGGCCTAACTCTTTCGCTACGTTGATTTTAGTGAGGTCGATATTGATGCCTTTGCCTTTTTTATAGTAATCCTCAGTGACTAACGAAACTGAGTTATTTGCAAATACGATAACGGTAACAACCGTCCAAATGACAACCGTGAGTGGAAGAATAATCAGAAACCACGGCCAGAATTGCTTATACCAAGGCTTTACCATAAAAAAGTTCTCAACAACGGGGGGGAATAGGCTAGAAAATATAAGAAAGACAGCCCCTTGGAAAGGGGCTGTTATTAGAATGTTACTTATTCTCTGAGTTGCTTAAGCTCCATACGTAAGCAGCAACCAATTGAACCTTATCTTCACCTAAGATATCGATCCAAGCTGGCATGACACCAGAGCGACCGTTCATCACAGTCTCGGTTACATCGGCACGTGAGTCACCGAATAGCCAGTCATTATCCGTTAGGTTGGGCGCACCAAAGGCTGGGTTACCTTTACCGTCGGTACCATGACATGCAGAGCAAACAGCAAAGCGAGTTTTACCTGCTTCCGCTTCTTTTGCATTAACAGAACGACCAGATAGGCTCAATGTGTAACTCACAACTTCTTGTACACCTTGTTCGCCTAGAATGTCTTTCCATGCAGGCATTTGGCCGATACGACCATGACGAATCGTAGTTACGATCGCTTGTGGTTCACCGCCGTAAAGCCACGCATTGTCAGTCAGGTTAGGGAAACCTTTTTGACCACGAGCATCAGACCCGTGACATTGAGAGCAGTTCTGTAAGAACAGACGTTGACCAACTTTAAGGGCATCACTATCTGCTGCGATATCTGGGATTTCGCGTAGATTAGTGGTGCCGTCTTGGTAAGCTAAACGTTTAAAGGCTTCCCCGTAATAGGCTTCCGCATCGTCCAGTTCTTTTGAGTATTGAACAAGCTGCTTGTTTTGCTGCGCTGCAGCGATCGAAGCTTGTGACTCCTCAATAGAGCGTACGGTTTGGTCTGAGCTTTGCCAGCCGAGAACACCTTTAAAGCTGCCTAAACCTGGGTAAAGGGTTAAATAAATGGCTGCAAAAATGAAAGTGCCAATAAATAGATAGGTCCACCATTTTGGCAGCGGGTTATTCAGTTCGCGAATGCCATCGTACTCGTGGCCCATGTCAACGCCTTCTTCAACACCCATTTTGTCCTTCAGACACCAAATGAGCAGAATAGCGCAACCCAGCAAAGTACCAACGGTAATAACGATGATCCAAAGACTCCAGAATGTAGTCATTACTTAGTCACTCCTTGTTTTTAGAGGTATTTTGCTCTTCATCGGCGAAGATAAGATTGGCTGCTTCATCAAAACGTGCTTTACGTTTCTTGCCATAAGCCCACCAAACCACGCCTATAAAGCACATGAACAGCACTATGGTCCAAATACTGTGAATAGTACCGATATCCATAATTACCTCTGTTATTTCATTGCATGACCAAGAGACTGAAGATAAGCAATGATGGCATCCATCTCTGTTTTACCTTCTACATCTTTTGTCGCGTTTGCGATTTGTTCATCTGTGTACGGAACACCAAATTGATCACGGAACAACGTCATTTTTTGTTGAGTGTACTTACCGTCCAAAGTGTTTTTTGCCAACCATGGGAATGCAGGCATGTTTGACTCTGGAACAAGCTCGCGTGGGTTCAATAAGTGTACGCGGTGCCATTCATCTGAATAACGGCCGCCAACACGAGCTAAGTCAGGACCTGTACGTTTAGAGCCCCACAAAAATGGGTGCTCCCAAACACTTTCACCGGCAACAGAGTAATGACCATAACGTTCAGTTTCAGAACGGAATGGACGAATCATCTGACTATGACAGACGTTACAGCCTTCACGGATATATACATCTCGACCTTCCAGCTGTAAGGCTGTATAAGGTTTGAGGTTTTGTACCGCTTCCGTAGTTTGTTTTTGGAAGATAAGCGGGGTTATTTCAACAAGAGCCCCCCAACTGATTGCAAAAACAATGAAAATGGCAAGTAAACCGACATTACGCTCAAGAAATTCATGGCGATTATTAGAATTAGAACTCATTGCTTAATTCTCCTTATGCCGGCTGTGCAATAGCTTTTAAGCTATTTTTAGGTGCAGAAATGGTCTTATAGGTGTTATAGGCCATCAGGAACATCCCAGACAAGAAGATGAAACCACCGATAAAGCGTACGGTATAGAACGGGTACGATGCTTGTACCGATTCTACAAAGCTATAAGTCAGTGTGCCGTCAGAGTTTACTGCACGCCACATCAAACCTTGCATTACGCCTGAAATCCACATTGCGACGATATACAATACAGTACCAATCGTTGCTAACCAGAAGTGAGCATTGATAAGGCTAACTGAGTACATACGCTCTTGCCCAAAGAGGCGTGGGATCAGGTGATAAACAGAACCAATCGAAACCATGGCAACCCAACCTAAAGCGCCGGAGTGAACGTGACCAATTGTCCAGTCGGTGTAGTGGGATAATGCGTTAACCGTTTTGATAGACATCATTGGGCCTTCAAAGGTAGACATGCCATAGAAGGAAAGAGAAACGATCAAGAAACGTAGAATTGGATCGTAGCGTAACTTATGCCATGCGCCAGAGAGGGTCATGATACCATTGATCATTCCCCCCCAAGATGGAGCAAATAACACAAGGGACATCACCATACCGAGAGACTGAGTCCAGTCTGGTAGAGCGGTATAGTGTAGATGGTGAGGACCCGCCCAGATATAGAGCGAAATTAAAGCCCAGAAGTGAACGATAGACAGACGGTAAGAGTAAACTGGGCGTTCAGCTTGTTTGGGAACAAAGTAATACATCATTCCAAGGAAACCAGCTGTCAGCAGAAAACCTACGGCGTTATGCCCATACCACCATTGAACCATGGCATCGACAGCACCCGCATAAATTGAGTATGACTTACCCCAATATATTGGTAATGCCATGCTATTTACGATATGTAATATAGCCACAGTAATGATGAAAGCGCCAAAGAACCAGTTAGCAACGTAAATATGTGAGGTTTTACGTTTAACTAAAGTCCCAAAAAACACAACTGCATAAGCAACCCAAACAGCTGCAATAGCAATATCAATTGGCCACTCTAATTCCGCATATTCTTTACCTGAGGTGTAGCCTAAAGGTAATGAAATTGCTGCGGAAACAATAATGGTTTGCCATCCCCAAAACGTAAATGGAACTAACGGTCCACCAAACAGACGAGTTTGGCAGGTGCGCTGTACAACATAGTATGATGTTGCAAACAGGGCACTGGTACCAAACGCAAAAATTACCGCATTAGTATGCAGAGGACGTAAGCGACTATACGTCAACCACGGCGTATCAAAGTTTAGCTGTGGCCAAACTAATTGAGCGGCAATCAAAACCCCTACAGCCATACCGACGATACCCCAGAGAATTGTCACAAGGGTAAATTGGCGGACCACGGTATAGTTGTAGTTTTGTTCAAGCTGCTTTTCTTGGCTCATTTGCATGCTTCCAATGTTTAATTAACTACACTTTTACTTCCAACACGACTTTCGTCGCAATGCTACCCAAATCCACAATAAAAACAATGATATCTAAAATGTTAATTCTTATTGCTGACTTTATAAAAAAGTGGCATTTTCAACGTATAACTATACTTCAATTAACAATTCAATGACAGCGTGGTAACCTTACACTCAATCAGGTTTTGGCCTTTTATTTCAAAAATTTGAAGTTTGTTACACGAGGAACTCGCATTCATGGCAGCAGGAAAACTAACAAAAGGCCGACTTGTTCAAATCCTAATCACATTGTTGATTTTGATCGGCGCATTTATATGGAGAACTTTCACATACGAGAGTGATATCGTTGTGATTTGTCGAATGGAGAAACCTTGCCAGTTTCGTGTTGACGGTGAATTAGTGACCGTGTCTCGAAAAGAAAATGCGGCCTATTACACTTTTTCACCATGGGATGAGCACTGGGAAGTAGAAGTTAATGGTAAAACTGAGTTTCAGGCTGGAATGCTACTACTCTTTACCAATGATGCACCACGAATAGACCTGAAAATTGACAGGAGTATCACACTAAAATTGATTGGTACGCCATAGAATTGTCATTGAAAAATTAGACCATAGATTGACGCTATTTAAACACATGATTATGTCAAGTATAAAGAGCGCCACGTAGCGTAAGAAAATTTGTTTAATGCGGATAAAAACAACCGTTTCCACTCAAACAGATCTCAAATATTGTCTCCATGAGCTTCAAAAAGCAATGGAGTATGGCGATTTATCCAATTTAGTCTGTACTTCACACAAGAATATGATGCTAAGCAGTTAGCCGAAGCATTGACTAAAGCTTTTCCAAACATTCCAATTATTGGTTGTTCATCATGCCAAGGGGTAATGACACAGGATGGCTATTTCCCCC